>CAMZAI010000026.1 GCA_947304065.1 uncultured Clostridia bacterium
TAGGCTCCGTGGGAGCAATCGCGGTGAGCGACCGACCCGAGGGACCTTTTAAGACGCTGGGCAAATATGACGCTTCGGCTGCTCTTGCCGAGCTCAAAGCTCATCCCGAAAAGTACGTGGAGAATATCGATGCGATCGATACGAAGCTCGACGATCAGGGAAAGCCCGAAGAATCCGGTACCAATCTCGAGATCGCGATTCGAGATCTTGAACATCCGATCATGATCGATCCGGGCGTGCTCGTGGACGATGACGGAAGAGTCTATGTTTACTGCGGTTATCTGCATTCATACATGTTTGAGCTCGATCCTTCGGATATGCATACGGTCATTCCGGGCAGCTACCGAAAGGACATCCTGAAGAAGGGCGCGCCTCACGAGTTCTTTGAGGCATGTTCGCCGAGAAAGATAAACGGCACATATTACCTGATCTATTCGCCGAGACATTGTTCGAGACTTGCGTACGCCACATCGGACAATCCTTACGGACCGTTCGAATACCGCGGATATCTCGTGGACAGCGGAGTCGATTATCCGGGCGGAAACGATCACGGCTCCGTGGCAAATGTCAACGGGCAGTGGTACGTTTTCTACCACAAGATGACAAATAATACGATCATGTCGCGCAAGGGCTGCGCAGACCGCCTGAACCTGAATGCGGACGGAACCTTCTCGATCGCAGAGATGACGAGCATCGGCTTTGAGAAAGCGCTCAATCCTTTCCGCGAGATACAGCCCGAGCAGGCCTGCATATTAAAGGGCGGCTGCTATATTACCGAGAGGGATATCTTTAACCGTCCGATCGTCAATATCTGCGACGGCGCGGTGATCGGCTTCAAATATTTTGATTTCGGCGCCGACTATTCGAACAGCACTGTTTCCGTATGCCTCGAGACCTTTGGTGTCGGACAGACGGGCGAGATCCATGTACATCTCGGCAGCGAAGACGGCGAGGAGATCGGCTGCGGAAAGATACTTCAGAATGACGGCGTAACGAAGATAAAGTTAAGGCCCATTACGGGCGTTCATGCGGTTTATTTCGTAATAAAACACGGGCGTACAAGCTGGATAAAGGGCAATTTTGTGGGCAGGAATCTCTGCAGCATCAACAGGATCGTGTTCATCAGATAATTCCTTGTTTAAAAACTCGGATTATGGTAAAATTCTTTCGGAGAGAGTACAGGAGGACATATGCTTTCAAATGTACATGTAAAGAATTTTGCGCTGATCGATGAGACGGATATCGGGCTGGCGGGGAACTTGAACGTCCTGACCGGAGAGACCGGTGCCGGCAAGTCCATTCTCCTCGGTGCCGTTAATCTGGCTTTGGGCGCGAGAACCTCCCGGGATGTGATACGTTCGGGCTGCGAATTTGCCCTCGCGGAGCTGACGTTTACCGGGATCGGACAGAGGGCTGCCGCCGCTGCGGAAGAGCTCGGGATAGATGTTTCGGACGACGAGATCGTCATTTCCCGCAAGCTCATGACAAACGGAAAAAGCATCGTAAGGATCAACGGGGAGACTATGAACGCCGCGGCCGCGAGGAGTATAACGGCTGAACTGATTGACATTTACGGTCAGAATGAACACCAGAGTCTCACGGATACGGCGAAGCATCTGGAGATCATCGACAGGATGCTCGGGACCGAAGCGGTAAGGCTGAAGGACCTGATCGCCGAAGAATACGGCGAGTACAGCAGGATACGGGACGAACTGGACGGGCTCGAGAACGATCCGGCACTTCGTGCGCGCGAGATAGACAGGCTCAGGGCGGAGATCGACGAGATCGAGCGCGCGGAGCTGAAGGAAGGCGAAGAAGAGAACCTGAAAGCGGAGAGAAAGGTCCTGGCGAATGCCGGACTGATCACCGAGGCTCTCGGCAGCGCCTGCGGATATTTGTATAACGACGACGGCGTGAGCGATATGCTCTCGGCCGCGATAAAGGCTCTCGGAAGGGTCGGAGAGCTGGACGAGAATCTCGGGGGCTACCTCGACGAGCTCAGCGATATTGATTCGCGGGTAAGCGACATTTACCGCGAAATGGAAGATTATCTCGGCTCCATGCCCGAGAGCACGGAGCGGCTGAACGAGGTCGACGAAAGACTGGACCTAATATCGAGACTTAAGCTCAAGTTCGGGAATTCGGTCGAAGAGATATATGCTTTCTGCGAGGCGAACAAAGAAAGGCTTGAGAAGCTTTCGGAGTTCGAATCGTATGTAGGGCGGCTGGAGAAGGATCTCGAGACCGCGGGAGCGAAGTGCAGGCAGCACAGCCTTGAGCTTTCGAAGCTCAGGAAGGACACTGCCGCAGTACTGAAGGACCAGATCTGCGATGCACTTGCCGAGCTCAACTTCAATAAAGTCAGCTTTGAGATCGGCTTTACCGAGAGGGAGGAACTGCATGCGGACGGTCTGGACCGTGCCGAGTTCCTGATCTCGCTGAATCCGGGAGAGGAATTAAAGAGCCTCAGCAAGGTGGCTTCGGGCGGTGAGATGAGCCGTATAATGCTTGCGGTCAAATCCGTTTTCGCAAGGCGCGAGACGATCGGTACGCTGATCTTTGACGAGATCGACACCGGTATCAGCGGCATCACGGCGCAGAAGGTGGCTGATAAGCTCTGTGCGATCGCCGAGGAGCATCAGGTCATCTGCATCACGCATCTTCCGCAGATCGCGGCCATGGCCGATTCGCATTTCTGCGTTACGAAGACGGCTCTCGACAATGCGACCAAAGTCAGTGTTGACATACTCGATGAGTCGGGTATACTAAATGAGCTCGGACGGATACTGGGAGGAGAGAATCCTTCCGAAAGTGTCCTTGAAGCTGCGGCAGATATCAAGAATGACGCAGCTGCGCGCAAAAAAGAGATCAGAAGCGGCAAAAACCGTTAATTTACAATTATTACAGCCGGAGAGAATATGAAGAATATTTTGTTTATCGCATCTGAGTGCGTACCTTTCATTAAGACGGGCGGTCTTGCGGACGTTATAGGCTCTCTGCCGAAGTATCTGAACAAGGAAGAATTCGACGTAAGAGTCATTATCCCGAAGTATGCCTGTATCAAGGACGAGTTTAAGTCCCAGATGAAATATGTGAACCATTTCTATATGGAGCTTGCATGGCGCCAGCAGTATGTAGGCATCCTTGAGATGGAATATCAGGGCGTGAAGTTCTATTTCATTGACAATGAATTCTATTTCCAGGGCTATGCACCCTACGGACAGATCTACGAGGATGTCGAGAAATTCGCGTTCTTCTGCCGTGCAGCGCTTTCGGCGCTCCCGATCATTCCGTTCAGGCCGGACATCATCCACTGCAACGACTGGCAGACCGGACTCGTTCCCGTATATCTGCACGATACCTTCCAGGCGAATGAATTCTACTGGGGCATCAAGACTATCATGACCATCCATAACCTGAAATTCCAGGGCATTTGGAACAAAAAGCAGGTCATGGATATCACCGGTCTTTCCGAATACTACTTCACATCGGACAAGATCGAAGCTTACGGCGACGCGAACTACCTGAAAGCCGGAATCGTTTATGCGGACTATGTTACGACGGTCAGCAAGACCTATGCTGAGGAGATAAAGAATTCCTTCTACGGAGAGGGACTTGACGGACTGATGAACGCGAGGGCGAACAGCCTCTGCGGCATCGTGAACGGACTCGACTACGACGAGTACAATCCGCAGACCGATCCTTACATTTTCAAGCAGTATTCTGCGATGGATTTCCGTAAGGAAAAGGTTAAGAACAAGCGTGAGTTCCAGCGTGAGCTCGGACTTACCGTGGACGACAGGAAGTTCATGATCGGTATCTGCTCAAGACTTACCGACCAGAAGGGACTCGACCTTGTGGACTGTGTTATCGAGCAGATATGCACCGAGGATACGCAGCTTGTCGTACTCGGAACCGGAGAGGCAAAATACGAGAACCTGTTCAGGCATTTCGCATGGAAGTATCCCGACAGGGTTTCGGCGAATATCTACTATTCGAACGACCGCGCGCACAAGCTTTACGCAGGCTGCGACGCGTACCTGATGCCTTCGCTGTTTGAGCCCTGCGGACTGAGCCAGCTGATGAGCCTCCGTTACGGAACGCTTCCCATCGTTCGTGAGACGGGCGGCCTGAAGGATACCGTTTATCCGTACGACGAATACGGCAATACCGGAACAGGCTTCAGCTTCTCGAACTACAACGCGCATGAGATGCTTGCGACTATCAATTACGCGAAGCACATTTTCTACGACCGCAGGCGCGAATGGAACAAGCTGATCGACAGAGCTATGGCGCAGGATTTCTCATGGAACAATTCGGCGCGCCAGTATGAGGACCTTTACAGACGTCTTTAATACTAAAATATCTTAAATTTTCGCGGCCCCGTCACTCCGGTGAGATGATGGGACCGCTTTACTTGAAACAGGGGGAGATGGGGCTATGAAATGTGAGCAGCTGCTTGCAGAGCTTAAATATGAATTTGTAAATAAGACCGAAGGGGTACTCGACAAAGAGATCACTGCGGTCGTTAACGATACGAGAAAGGTCTCGGACGGCTGCCTGTTCGTGTGCATCAGGGGAGCGAATTTCGATTCGCATGACGCAGTCGCGGATATCGCGAAGAACGGCGCTGCGGTGATCGTTGTCGAGCGCGAGGTTGAGGCGGCCTGTGGCGCTGCGGTCATAAAGGTGGACGATACGAGGATCGCGATGTCTCTGCTCGCCGCGGCGTGGTTTGACTATCCCGCCCGCAAGCTTACCACGATCGCTCTGACCGGCACGAAGGGCAAGTCGACGAGCGCATATATGATCCGCAATATCCTGCAGAAATGCGGGCATAAAACAGGGATTATGGGCACCATCGGCGTAGGAATAGGAGATAAGGTATACCAGACTCACAACACGACTCCCGACCCTTATACCGTGCAGATGTATCTCGCACAAATGGTCGACGAAGGCTGCGACAGTCTCGTTATGGAGGTCAGCTCCCAGGCGATGAAGCAGAACCGCGTAGCCGGCATAATTTACGATTACGCGCTCTTTACGAATCTTGAGTCCGACCATATCGGCCCCAACGAGCATGCGAGCTTTGAGGAATATGCTTACTGCAAGAGTCTGCTTTTCAGGCAGTGCAGGACAGCTCTCGGCAACGGCGACGACCCTCATTTTGACGCGGTCGTACGCTGCAAGGAGCCCGCGCCCGCTGATTTCCCGGCGTCAGACCTCCCGGCATGCGATAAGGTGATCTCGTTCGGTTACGGCGAGAATAACGATTTCCGCGCGGAGAACATCGAACTGATCGGAAGCGGCGGAGATATCGGCATCGCGTATGATGCGGTATTCGGAGGAGAAAGACTTAAGATCACGCTCTCTACGCCCGGAAGATTCAATGTGAACAATTCGCTCGGAGCTTTTGCCGTATGCAGCGGGATACTGAAAAAAGATGCTGACGGCAGCGCAGATGTACTTAAAGATCTTTATAAAAAGGCTTCGGAAGCGCTCTATGAGACCAAGGTCAGGGGAAGGCTCGAAACGCTCAAGATCAGCGACAGATTCGCGATAATGATCGATTACGCGCATAACTCAATGGCGCTCAAGAGCCTGCTCTCAACTCTTCGCGAGCATAAGCCCGGAAGGCTCGTATGCTTATTCGGCTGCGGAGGCAACAGGGACAAAGAGAGACGTTTCGAGATGGGAGAGGTTTCGTCGAGACTTTCGGACCTTACCGTTGTTACTTCGGACAATCCGAGATTTGAGAAGCCTCTTGATATCATTAACGACATTCTGGTCGGTGTAAAGAGGGCCGACGGTGAATACATAGTGATACCGGAACGCAAAGAGGCCATTTATACGGTTATCAGGGACGCTCATGACGGAGATATGATCATTCTTGCCGGAAAGGGTCAGGAGGATTATCAGGAGATCGAGGGCGTCAGATACCATATGGACGAGAGAGAACTCGTGGCTGAGGCAGTCGAGCGGATCATGGCCGAGAGAGGCTATGTTTAAGTTGTAAGGAGGGGCAGTTTGTACGCTGATGTTATAGTCAACATATCGTCGGAAAATGTCGACAAGCCCTATCAATACCTGGTTCCGGAGCATCTCGCGGAGAAGATAAAGCCCGGATGCCCCGTGGTCATTCCTTTCGGAAACCGCACGATCAACGGATATGTGATCGACCTTTCGGAAAAGCCGCAGATAGATCCCGCGAGGATAAAGCCGATCACGGGAATCGCGGCGAAGATCAATCCGGTGGACGGACGCATGATAAGCCTGGCCTGGTGGATCAAGGACCGCTTCGGCGGGACCATGAACCAGGCACTGAAGACAGTTATTCCTTCTTCAAAGAAAATAAAGCAGCTCGAGGTTCGTACGATCGAACCCCTGGCGTCAAAGGAGGAGCTGGTTTCACTTCTCGGTGAGGCAGTTAGAAGGCATTATACCGCGAAAGAGCGTTTCTTAAGGGAACTGATCGAAGCAGGAAAGCTTGATTATTCTCTGACCACATCGAAGCTGAATATCGCGTCTTCGGTCATTTCGAAATTCGAGTCCGACGGCGTGATCAGGATCAGATCCGAGGTTGTTTACCGCAATCCGTTTTCGGACATTGACCGTACGGGATTTGTGAAAAACACGCTGAATCCCGCACAGCAGGCCATAGCGGATGAAGTAAAAGCAGATATCGACACCGGGAAAAGACGCGATTATCTGATCCACGGAGTCACCGGAAGCGGAAAAACAGAGATATATCTTGATATAATAGAGCACGTGATTGAAAGCGGACGGCAGGTCATCATGCTGATCCCGGAGATCGCGCTTACATACCAGACCGTAAAGCGTTTCTACATGCGCTTCGGAGACCGCATATCCGTCATGAATTCGAAGCTTTCGCACGGAGAGCGTTACGATCAGTATATGCGGGCAAAGAGAGGCGAGACGGATATAGTGATCGGTCCGAGATCCGCGCTCTTTACGCCTTTTGAAAGACTCGGGCTAATAATCATTGACGAGGAGCATGAGGGCAGCTACAAGGCCGAGAATGTGCCGTCGTACCATGCCAGGGAGGTTGCGTTCAGACGCGGAGAGGATGAGAACGCGCCTGTCATTTTGGGTTCAGCCACGCCTTCGCTTGAGGCGTATACGATGGCCCGTGCGGGACGCATAAGGCTGTTTAAGCTTGATTCCAGGGCAGGCGGAGCATTGATGCCGACCGTGCATGTCGCGGATATGCGTGAGGAGCTTAAAAACGGAAACAGGACCGTATTTTCGGTTAAGCTGCGTGAACTCATCGAGGACAGACTGAGAAAGGGAGAGCAGGCGATGCTTTTCCTGAACCGCCGCGGATATTCGGGTTCGGTTTCGTGCAGAAGCTGCGGACATGTGATAAAATGTCCTCATTGCGATATCTCGATGACGCTGCATAACACGGGGAAGCTCGTATGCCATTACTGCGGATATTCCGAGCAGAAGCCCGAAAAGTGTCCGAAGTGCGGATCGCCATATATCTCATCATTCGGACTGGGCACGCAGAAGGTAGAGGAGAAACTGAAAGACCTGTATCCGTCGGCACGCATCCTCAGAATGGACGCAGATACCACGGCTTCAAAGGACAGCTATGAGAAGATTTTGTCGGCATTTGCGAACGAGGAAGCCGATATCCTGATCGGTACGCAGATGATCGTAAAAGGACATGACTTCCATAAATGCACATTGGTTGGTATACTGATGGCGGATATGTCGCTTAACGCTCCCGATTTCAGGGCGGGCGAGCGGACCTTCCAGCTGCTCACGCAGGCTTCGGGCCGTGCGGGAAGAGGCGAGTTGGCGGGCGATGTGGTCATTCAGACCTACGATCCGGAGAACTACTGTATCGAGCATGCGGCAAAGGCCGATTACGAAGGCTTTTACGATGAAGAATACGGTTTCAGGCAGGTTATGAATTACCCTCCGGCCAGATGCATGCTCTCGGTATTGATCCTTTCGACAACCGAAGAAGAGGCTGCGGATATTTCCGAAAAAGTACGCAAAAAGATCGACGGATACAAGGACGGAAATGCTGTAAAGGATAAAGCTTTACAGATAAAAACTATCGGTCCGGCCGATGCGCCGCTGGCAAAGGCGCGTGACATTTACCGCAAGATAATATATATTAAGGCAGGCGACTATTCATTGCTTGTAAAAATAAAGGACATGCTCGCCGAGTATGCGGACGGGCTGCCCGCAACTGCGGCGCTGCAGTTTAATTTCAATTAACGGAGGCTATGATCATGGCATTAAGAAACATCAGAACAGAGGGAGATCCGATCCTTGGCAAAAAGTGCAAAGAGGTTACGGAGATGACCGACCGCAACAGGGAGCTCATCGAGGATATGATAGATACGATGTACGAGGCGAACGGCGTAGGACTTGCGGCTCCGCAGGTCGGCGTGCTGAAGCGTATCGTGGTCATCGACGTTTCCGAGGAGGGTGATTCACCGATCGTTTTGATCAATCCCGTGATCACAGAGGCCGACGGCGAGCAGAAAGGCCCCGAGGGCTGCCTTTCGGTTCCCGGTAAATCGGGCGTTGTAACGCGCGCAAATCACGTAAAGGTTAAGGCTCTCGACGAGAATATGGAGCCCTTTGAGCTCGAAGGCACCGAGCTCCTGGCCCGCGCGATACAGCATGAACTCGACCATCTCGAGGGCGTACTTTATACGAGCAAGGTTGAGGGCGACCTGATCACTGCAGAGCAGGAAGAGCCTGAAGAGTGATAGACCGTCTTTCGAAAGGAGCTTCTTATGAGGGTAGTATTTATGGGCACGCCGGAGATCGCGGCCGGCATATTAAAGAGTCTGATAGCTTCAAGGCATGAGGTTGTGGGCGTGGTGACACAGCCCGACAAGCCGAACGCAAGAGGCAATGAGATCATTTTCTCGGATGTAAAGAAGGTGGCGCTCGAGCACTCTATTCCTGTGTTCCAGCCCGAAAAAGCATCTGAGGAGACATTTGTAGAATCTATAAGACAGCTGGATCCCGACATTATCGTAGTGGCTGCGTACGGACAGATACTCAGGGAAAATATCCTCAATCTTCCGAAGTACCGCTGCATCAATGTACATGCTTCGCTGCTCCCGAAGTACCGCGGCGCGTCCCCGATCCAGTGGGCAGTCATCAACGGCGAGAAGGAGACCGGCGTTACGATCATGTACATGGAAAAAGGTCTCGATACCGGAGACATGATCCTCACACGCAAGCTCGAGCTCGCTCCCGATGAGACTGCGGGCAGCCTTCATGACAGGCTGATGGAGCTGGGCGGACCGACGCTTTTAGAGGCTATGGACGAGATCGAGGCAGGAACCGCGCATCCCGTTCCCCAGAACAATGACGAGGCTACCTATGTCGGCATGATCAAAAAGAGCATGGGTGAGCTCGATTTCAATAATCCCTCGGAATATCTCGAGAGGCTGATCAGAGGCCTTATCCCTTGGCCCGGAGCATTTACGTTCATTGACGGGAAGATGCTGAAGATCTGGAAGACCGAAATATCCGACCGTACCATGGACGGAAAAGAGCCGGTTCCCGGCAGGATATTTGCGGATAAAGAGGAGCTGTTTGTCGAGACTGCGGACGGAAGTCTGAGTCTCATTACCGTACAGCTTGAAGGCAAGAAGCGTATGGCTGCCGGCGATTTCTTAAGAGGATATAAGCTCGCGGACGGCACGATATGCGGCAGGGAAAAAGACAGCGCCGATCTGTAAGAGAGCGCCGCTTTAGATAATACAGTGATGTCAGAGTCACGGCGGAGAGGAGTGTATCGGGATGGCGGATATTAGGAACGACTGCCTTAATCTGGTAAATGCGGTCCTTGAGGACCACAGGCCCTCCCATCTCGTGATCGCTGAGTATCTGGACACTCACGCAGCGCTCGAAGACCGCGACAGGAGCTTTGTGAAGCGTCTTGTAATGGGCGTGGTCGAGCGTAAACTGATGCTCGATCATGTGATCGACGCCGTATCAAAGACCAAAACGGCGAAGATGAAGCCTGCAATCCGCGGCATCATCCGCATGGGCGTTTATCAGCTGATCTACATGAACGTTCCCGATTCCGCAGCATGCAACGAATCGGTAAAACTTGCGAAGAAGCGCGGTTTCACGAACCTCGGCGGGTTTGTGAACGGCGTGCTGCGCACCGTGGCAAAGAACAAGGACGGACTGACCGATCTTACAACCGTAAAGGACGATATTACGCGCATGAGCCTCAGGTTTTCCATGCCTGAGTGGATCGTGCGCTATTTTTGCGATAATTACGGGGAAGAAGCGGCTGAAAGGGCGTTCGGGCATTATTTTGAGCCGTCGAAGACATTTATCCGATGCAATTCCTCGAAGATCGCACCCGATGAGCTGTTTGAGAGGCTTAAAGCACGCGGTATAGCTGCAGAAAAAACGGATATCGAAAGATGCCTTAAGATCTCGGATTATTCGAAGCTTGGCGGCATTCCGGAGTTTGAAGAGGGGCTGTTTACCGTACAGGACATGAGCTCGATAATGGCGGGAGAGATCGCGGATGTGAGGCCCGGCATGAAAGTCCTCGATCTGTGTGCCGCGCCGGGCGGGAAGAGTCTCAATATCGCCGACAGGATGATGTCAGCGGAGAATAAGGCTCCAGGGCAGGGGACGGTAACGGCATGTGATATCTCGGAGCAGAAGGTGCGCCTGATCGATGAGAATATTGCCCGCTGCGGGTTTCAGAATATTGAGACGCGCGTAAATGACGCAACTGTTTTTGTACCTGACTTTGAGAATGCTTTTGACATAGTGATAGCCGACGTACCGTGTTCCGGTCTCGGTATCATCGGCCGCAAGCCCGATATCAAATACAATATGACGCCCGAAGGGCAGAAGGAACTCGTCGCACTTCAGAGAAGCATTCTTGAAAACGCAGTTCGGTATGTGAAACAAGGAGGCCGGCTGCTGTTCAGCACCTGTACAGTGAACCGTGCGGAGAATGAAGAGAATGTTTCGTTCATAGAAAGGAAAGGCTTTAAATGCGAACTGCAAAAACAGTTACTTCCCGGCGATAACGGTGCAGACGGTTTCTTCTACGCGAAACTGATAAAAGCATAAACGATCCGTGCATATGCATATAAAAAAGTCCTGTATTCAATAATGATAACAGGACTTTAATTTTTTATATTAAAAACCTATTGACATAGTGGGTAATAGGGGATTAAAATGGTCAAAGATAAAAGTGAAGGGAGATTATTGTTTTGATCTATGCAGATAATGCCGCAACCACAAAGATGAGCGATGCGGCGATTGATACGCTGACACGATGTATGAAGGAGACTTTCGGCAATCCTTCGAGCCTTTACAGCATCGGTCAGACGGCCAAGGAGGTTCTGGAGAAAGCCAGAGAGGATGTAGCGGGCGTGATAGGCGCCCAGCCGAGAGAGATCATATTTACTTCAGGCGGAAGCGAAGCGGATAATCAGGCGCTCCTGACTGCTGCGGCGCTAGGAAAGAAGAACGGAAAGAAGCACATTGTTTCATCCGCTTTTGAGCATCATGCGGTGCTGCACACGCTTGAGAGACTGAAGAAAGAGGGCTTCGAAGTAACTCTCGTGGACGTCCATGAGAACGGCATCGTGCGTCCCGAAGAAGTGGAGAAGGCCATCCGCGAGGATACCTGCCTCGTTACGATAATGTACGCGAACAATGAGATCGGCACGATCCAGCCCATCCGTGAGATCGGTGCGATCTGCAGGCAGAAGAAGGTGCTTTTCCATACAGACGCTGTTCAGGCGATCGGACATATTCCGGTAAATGTTGAGGAAGACAATATCGACATGCTCTCATCCTCGGCACGTAAGTTCCACGGACCGAAGGGCGTCGGCTTCCTGTATGTAAAGAAAGGTATCAAGGCAGAGAACCTGATCACGGGCGGCGCACAGGAGCGCGGAAAGCGCGCGGGTACCGAGAATGTGCCCGGTATCGCGGCTATGGCTACCGCATTGAAGGAAGCGGCATCCAAGCTTGACGAGAATACGGTAAAGCTATCCGCAGCCAGAGACAGACTCATAGCAGGCCTTAAGACGATACCTCATTCGGCGCTGAACGGCGACGAACACAGCAGACTTCCGGGCAACGTGAATTTCTGTTTTGAAGGCATCGAAGGAGAATCGCTGCTGCTTTTACTTGATGACAAAGGAATAGAGGCCTCTTCCGGAAGCGCCTGCACATCGGGTTCGCTCGATCCGAGCCACGTGCTGCTCGCGATCGGCAGAGTGCATGATGTGGCGCACGGGTCTCTCCGACTTTCAATCGGAGAGACGATCACCGACGAAGAATGCGACTATATAATCAAGTCGGTCGGCGAGGTTGTTGAGTATCTGAGAGGCTTCTCACCTGTGTGGAGAGACCTGGTTTCGGGCAAAAAGCAGTTTATTCTGTGATGAATATTTGGAGGCGGTAAAATGGCTTTATACAGTGAAAAGGTAATGGATCACTTCAGAAATCCCAGAAATGTCGGCGTTATCGAGGATGCCGACGGTGTCGGTGAGGTCGGCAACGCGAAGTGCGGCGACATCATGAAGATGTATCTGAAAATAGAGGATGAGATCATAAAGGACGTAAAATTCGAGACCTTCGGCTGCGGCAGCGCGATCGCGTCGAGCTCGATGGCCACCGAGATGATCAAGGGACAGCCCGTGAGCGAGGCAATGAAGCTCACAAATAAGGCTGTTGCAGAGGCTCTCGACGGGCTTCCGGATTATAAAATGCATTGTTCGGTTCTTGCGGAGGAAGCAATCAAGAATGCACTCGAGGATTACGAGAGCAGAAAAAATAACAAATGATTTTAAAGGCGCGGGAGATTATCCCGCGTCTTTTCTGCGCTAATGTATACTTATTCGGCATTAAGTTTATTTGAGTTTTGCCGCGGCCAGTTCGACCATCCTGTCATACTGCTCATACATTTTCTGCACCGAGTTCTCGAGAAGATAGTAGTGAGCAATATACGGGATCAGCAGTGCCAAAAGTGCGGCAAACAGAACGACGAGTCCCCATGAGAAGGCAAACATTATTGCGATGAACACCATAAAGGCAAGTACTGCGAATAGGGCTGTAACTATCAGATGTATCAGGCGCTCATGCATGAAGAATGAGATCTGCGTCAGGTGCTCCTGTTTCTGAACGGTCCAGTCTGTTGCGGGATCGTTCACGGCGAGCAATTGATCGATCCTTTTCAGATATTCGGTAATGCGTTTCTTCATATCCGGCCTCCCGATGTCATAAAACTGTTTGGCTGTATAAATGCAAGGGTTTCAGATCTTCAGTAATCTTCCCGTACTCTTCAGGGCTTCGGTATTGAGTTCTCCGCCATCCAGTACGAGTTCTCCATTGATGAACACCTTATCAATACCGAAAGGCTTACCCTGATCGGGCGTTGCTGCTTTTATGGCGTTCTCGTCAAATACAGTAAGGTCTGCAAAGTAGCCTTCTTTCAGGTAGCCACGGTCCTTCAGCGCAAATCTGTCGGCGATCGCGCCGGTCATCTTACGGATCGTCATGGGCATGGAGCAGCCGGTACCGAGCAGGGAATCGCGGATGAACTTCGGGTAGCAGTCATAGATGACGGGATTCTGTACGCCGTGCTCCTCGACCCAGCCGTCGGTCATGTAGAGGCAGTGCTCATTCTTCTCGAATTCGCTGATGATCTCCGGAGTGGAGTAGGGGCCCATGTTCACGCGGCCCTGGAAATTGCTCTTCTCGCAGAGCATCAGGTACGCATCGAGGTCCTTCAACCCCTCTTCCTTAGCTATCTGATGAACGGTTTTCCCTTCGTATTTCTCGTGGCCTGGACCGATATATGCGATCTCAATATCGTTGAAACCAAAGCCCAAAAGCAGGCTCGAAGCCTTGATCAGAAGAGAGAGTTTCAGCCTGTTCATGGGCTTTTTGCGTTCCTCCATGCTCATACCCTGATACCAGGTCGGCAGGATAACGGTGATGACTGAGACGCCGAGGCATTCGTTGTAAATGTCGAACATCGCGTCAACGCCTTCTTTTCTCAGATTATTCATGATCTGTACAAACTCGTCCTTATCTTTGAGCGAGCGTTTTCCGACGAAGATCGCGTGAGAGTACTGGAGTTTGAGCTTTGTGCCTTTTGCGATCTCAACGAGTTCATCGACAGCCCTTAACAGATGAGAGCGCCCGAGCAGTTCGGGATAAGCCATCGAAACTGCGGAATTTGCTCTCGGATGAACAGTGAGCGGCCTGTCGTATTTGAGGCAAAGAGCTGCCACCTTCTTTAATTCTTCGGTGTCGGAATAAAGACCGGGCTCATACATAAGACCCAAAGAAACGCCCGCCGCGCCCTGTTTGAGGTTCTCCTCGATGATGGCGAGCATCTTTGATTCCTCGTCGGGAGTCAGCTTTCTGTTGGAATATCCGCTGACAGCGGCCCTTGCGGAGCAATGTCCCACGAGAACTGCCATATTGCAGGGCATTTTACGATCTGTGGCCTCGGCGTATGAATCGATGTCGCCGTATTCGCCCTTGGTGTTCCTGAAGCCGAATAAACCGCCGCCGATCTTGTCTTTGTACTCGGAGTCTTTGTCAAAACCGATCTCGGAAATACCGCAGTTACCTGCGATAAAGGTCGTCATTCCCTGACGGATGAAAGGATCGAAGTACGGAAGCGCGTCGTTTTTGATAGCGAACCAGTCGTTATGCGAATGCCCGTCAATAAAGCCGGAAGCAACGGATCTGCCGGCCAGATCAATGGTTTTGCCGGCGCCGTCAGCGATAGACGGAGCGACCTTTACGATCTTATCGCCCTCGATAAGGATATCGCCTGTAAAAGGCTCATTCCCGGTGCCGTCGTAGATCTTTCCGTTTTTCAGAAGTGTTTTCATGATCAGTATCTCCCCCAATACTTATATTGAATTTGTCTTTATTGTATCACTTTTAGAGTTATGGTAAAATATATAAAATATAGAGTTTCCAAAGGAAACTCTGACAGGTGCAGGGACACCTGTCGGGATCGCGAAGCGATCCGTTTTATATCGAGCAAATTGCGAAGCAATTCGCGAGATATATAATGCAACATCCATCACGGAGAAAGGCATGAAGAATAGCATGATTAAAAAGTTAATAACGGTTCTGCTGGCGATTGCCTTTGTCCTCGGACTATCCGGCAATACCGAACCGGCAGCGGCCGCATCGGCCAAACCCGCAAAAGCAAAGCTTACTGTCACAGCAGGCAGCGACGGCAAAAGCGCTGCGCTTTCCATAGCAAAAACCAAAAACGCCGAAGGCTACAAGATCATGGTCAAAAAGCCCGGATCGGACAAATTCGTGAAGCTTGCGACCTTAAAGCAGGACGGAACGGAAGCGCGCACTTATACGGCAAAGAAGCTTTCCGCGGGACAGTATGAGTTCAAGGTCCGTGCGTATATAAAGAACGGCAGTAAGACCGTCTGGGGCAAATACAGCAAGGCTGTATCGGTTACGGTCGGAACCTCATCGGCTGCGGGATCGGGCAAAACCTTAGACGTTGGCTATATTACAAAAGAGAAAACCGTTATAGAGACCGAATATCTGATCTTTGATATCGATCCCAATATTTACGTGGTACCGAACCTGTCTGAAAAGGCCGATGCGATATTCCGCACCATGGAGAAGGTGACCGGAAGATCGGTAAAGACCGGAAAGTACTATACCGGGAAGATCAAGGTTTACGTGTCACGATATGAGTCGCAGAGCACCGAGGCTGAGAACTCCGGACCTACGGGCGGAAGCAGTGATGAGATATGGCTGGCTCCGTCGGATCTGTTTGTCGAGGACGGATATGCATTTACACATGAGCTCGGCCACGCCTTCAACAGAGAGTTTACCGGCGGCTTTGCCGGAACCGTGATGGACGAAGGCTTTACGACATATACCGAGATGAAGATCGCCGACTGGCTGGCCGAACATGATCCGAATCTCGGCGCAATGCAGGGCCCGGCCGACAAGGTACGATACAACATGACGATAGACGACTATGATGTCATGTACGAAAGGTCAGTCGAATACTGGATGAAGCATGCGGACGAAGCCTACGATTTCTGCTGGAACGGAGCTTACGGACTGGGCTTCAGACTGATGGGATATCTCGAGGAAAGATTCGGTGATTACACTTCGTGGTTTGAGAACTATGATGAGATCTCTGCCGCGAGGGTAAAGAGCGAAGGCGTTTACACAGTCGACGAACTCGAAGAGAAGACCATTGCGAACCTCGCGATAAGAGCCTTAAAGAATACTTACGGCGATAGCGTTCTCGATGATTTCTATGCATGGATGCAGGAGAACGAGTTCGGCAGACTGGATGCCGGGGATTACGGCGAGAAAAGCAACGATTTTACCGCTGTTACCGAATTTACGGTATATCCGTTTTACTGGTGGGCAGAGAACCTGACCAAGATTCCCGGCAGCGATAAGACCGAATACAGCGACCTGAAGGTAAATATCGCCCCTGCGGAGTTCTATCTGAGGGAGTATAAAGGCGAGGATACCTCGAGCCTGATACTGAATGTTTCAGAGGGCACAAAGGTCGAGCTGTATGACTACGAGGGAAAGCTGACCGACACCGTGCAGAAAACCCAGATACCGCTCTCGGGCGTCGCATCCGTTAAACTCGTCGGGAAAGGCGAGACGATCTTTAAGATCACCGGATATCATATTTACGATTACGGATATCATTAAAATATTTATATGTGGGAGGAAGTTATGAGAAACAATTTGTTCAGAAGGCTGATGATGCTGCTGTTGACCGCTGTAATGGTTCTCGGTATCGTTTCGGGGAGCGGTATCGAAAAGGTAAGCGCAGCAACTGCCAAGCCCGGAAAGGCGAAGATTTCCGCAAAGGTCAACGATGACGGAACAAGCGTAACGATCACGATCGATAAAACCGCGAATGCGCAGGGTTATAAGATCCTTGTCGAAAAGCCCGAAGGAGACGGCTTCGTTAAGCTGGCGACTCTTAAAAAGGACGGCAGCGAGGTAAGAACCTATACTGCGAAGAACCTGGCTCCCGGTGAGTATTCATTCATGGTCCGTTCGTACCTGAAATCAGGCAAGAAGACTGTCTGGGGCAAGTACAGCAAGACAGTTACGGTTACAGTAAAGGACGGCGATGATACTGAAGGCGGGATCGAAAAGATCGATGTAGGCTATATAACCGACGAGCTTACGGTTATCGAGACAAAATACTTCGTTTTCGAGATCGACCCCAATATTTATGTCTGCCCCAACCTGGCAGAAAAAGCCGACGGAATATTTAGCGCGATGGAGAATGCATCCGGAAGATCGATAAAGGATGCAAAGTATCACACCGGAAAGATCAGGGTCTATGTTTCCAGAGACAGCAAAGCCGATCCTCTGTACGAAAGCCAGGGGCATTTTGGATCATCGGAGGGGAGAATGTGGATCGCACCTTCGGATCTCATTGTCGCTGACGGTTATAGTTTTACGTGATTTCTCGCAAATGTATTCTGCCGCGAATTTTCAGGCTGCTATATGGGTTATTTCCTGGGCGGGGGATTCAGATGCTACACACATCTTAAAACCCTCGAGTACCTTTTGGACAACGATCCGGATCTGGCCGCTGTTGCCGGAGATATTTACAATTTGAACAATAATTTTGAACTGAAATACAGTATGGCTTACCAGCAGTCCGTTGAATACTGGATCGGTCATTACGATGAGACGTTTGATATCAGCAGTAACGGCGTTTCTTCGCTGGCGTACAGGTTCATGGGATATCTGGATAAAAAGTTCGGTGAATACAATTCATGGATCGAGACATATAATAAACTAGCATTTGCCAAAGCGAAGGCAGAGGGTCTGCATATTCCGGACGAGCTTTCGACAGAGCAGCTCAATGATATTACCGTGCAGGCTATACAGAAGACCTACGGCAAGAGGGTTTTCAATAATTTCTATTCGTGGATGAAGAAAAACGAATACGGAAGATTTGATGTCGGCAATTACTGGAACTCTGCGAACGATCTTTCAAAGGCTGCGGAATATACGATCTATCCTTATTTCACGCAGTTCAACAATTATACAAAGATAGGGCATTTGGATATTACGGAATACAACAACCTGACCGTCAATATTGCTCCTGCGGAGTTTTATCTGAGAGAGTATAAAGGTGAAGACACATCCAACCTGATCCTACATGTTTCGGAAGGAACAACGGTCGAACTGTACGACTATGACCTGAATCTTATAGATACCGCAGATACTACCGAGATCCCGCTCAAGGGCGTGGCGGCCGTAAAGCTCGTAGGTTCGGGAAAGACCGAATTTTCTATCACCGGCTATAATATTTACAAGAGCTGGTAATCAAAGAGGACATTATGGAAGATATCAAGAGCCTGAGCATCGAAGAGCTGCAGGCATACTGCGAGA
>CAMZAI010000027.1 GCA_947304065.1 uncultured Clostridia bacterium
CAAGCTCCTGAACGCGGCCCGCCGTTTCGCAGATTTTGTATACTCTAAGTTCGGCAGGGGAGAGGGGCAGATCAAGGGATATCCCGGCCATGAGATCGCGGAGATGGCGCTCGTGCGTCTGTATGAGGTCACGGGCGAGGACAGATACCTCGAACTCAGTAAGTATTTTATTGACGAGAGAGGACAGCAGCCCTATTACTTCGATAAGGAGCATCCCGATGAAGCCAAAAGGCACGGCGACGCGGAGTGGTACCACTATTATCAGGCGCACAGGCCCGTGCGGCAGCAGGATGAGGCGACCGGGCACGCGGTAAGGGCGGTATATCTCTACTCCGGCATGGCGGACGTAGCGAGACTGACCGGGGATGAGGAGCTCTATAAGGCATGCTTAAGGCTCTGGGACAGCATCGTTAACCGAAAGATGTACGTCACCGGAGGTATCGGCGCGACCAACCACGGCGAGGCATTCCTCTACGATTACGAACTGCCCAACGATCTGGCGTATTCCGAGACCTGCGCGGCGATCGGACTCGTGTTCTTTGCGCGCAGGATGCTGCAGATCGATGTCGACAGCAAATATGCAGATGTCATGGAGAGAGCCCTGTACAATACGGTCCTGTCCGGTATGGCACTCGACGGAAAGAGCTTTTTCTACGTTAATCCGCTCGAGGTGCGGCCCGAGGCCTGCCATAAGGACGAACGCAAATTCCACGTAAAGCCCGTCAGGCAGAAGTGGTTCGGCTGCGCATGCTGCCCGCCCAATATCGCCAGGCTGGTCAGCTCGGTCGGAGCCTATGCGTACACTGAGAGCGATGATACGCTCTTTACGCATCTGTATGTCGGCGGAACGATAGAAAAGGATTACAGCGGCACGAAGGTTATCTGGGATGTGGATTCGGACCTGACCGGCAGCGGAAAGATAAAGATCACATGCAGGGAGGTATCGAAGGCTGACGGGGCTGCCCGTGATATGACACTGGCTCTTCGCGTACCCGACTGGTGCGAGTTCTACAACTTAAACTGCGGCCCGTATCCCCACGAGCTCAAAAAAGGCTATGAATATATCAGCGGCAGCTTTAAGCAGGGCGATGTTATCGAGATAGAGTTTAAAAAGAGCGTCCGCATACTCGAGTCTTCCTCGGCGGTCGCCGAAGACCACGGTAAAGTGGCTGTTTCCTACGGACCTTTTGTATACTGCATCGAAGAGGCGGATAACGGCAGGGATCTGCATATGGTTTCGGTATGCACGGACGCTTCGAAGGCAAGGCTCGGAAGGCTGACGATCGAAGGCAGCGAAGTCATGACGATCGTGCTGCCGGGAAAGCGTGAAAAGGCTAAGACCGGAACGTTGTACCAGGCGTATACGAAGCCTGAGTACGACGACTGTGAGCTCACATTTATCCCTTACTACACATGGGCAAACCGCGGTGAGGGTGAGATGAGAGTCTGGGTAAACAGATAAAAGATCCCCCGACGGCAATTTAAAGACTGCCGCCGGGGGTATTATAACATTTCGAAATGACTGATCACGGGCTGCGATCACTCGCTGTAAAGGATCGAACCGTCGGAATCGATGAGCTGTTCGTAAGGGATACTGCCGTCATCGTTGCCCTGGGTGAACATAACGGACTTATAGCTGATCCCGAGATCGGTTTCGGTGATCGTATAGAATGCGAGCACATCGCCGTCTTTTAATTCATAGGTTTTGCCGATCGGTACGGTTACCTCATCCTGAGGGGTGCTGATATCGAGCTTCTGCCTGTCGATCTCGCTGCCGTTAAGCTCGGTCACGAGATAAGCGGCCGTCATGGCTACATCCGATGCCCTTGTGACCATGCGGAATTTCATGTCATCCTTGATCGTGACGGAACCGTTCTTTTCTTTGATCTCCCAGGGAGCCTTGCTCATATATACCTGAGGCAGGAAATCCTTCCATACGGGGCCTGTAGGGGTGCCCTGAAGCGTATCTATGCGGGTAACGCCGTCGTTTATTATCTCCACGTAAGCATAATCGTAGATGCATTCGCCGAGACGTACGGTCATGGACGTCGTGTACTTTCCGTCGGCCTTTTCCATGCGGATCCTGTTATAGCCGTAGTTTAAATATACTTCTGTATCGTTACGATACTCTTTCAGATTGACCTCGATATCGTATGTGAACGACAGGGTCTGTCTGTCGAGAGAATTCTCGATGAACTGAAAATCGCGTACGATCGAACCGCTGTTGTCGATCTTGTCGGAGAGCTCGTGCTCCATGATCGAGAGATCGCGGGAGATGTCGGTCATTTTTGATCTGATGTTGTTAAGATCGTTGTTCACTATCGAGAACTGTACCAGGCTGAAGCCGTTCCACACGAGCAGCAGGATGATAAGGATCGAAAGCGCGGTCTCGGCGGGAGAGGTGATCCTTTTTTCGTTGGGCGCCTCCTCGCCGTTCATAACTCTTGAAATGTGTCTCCTGTATCTGATGTAATAAACCAGAACCGCGATCAGCGCGGCAAGGCATGAGATGCCGAGAATGACCAGAATAAAGATTGAAATTGTTGCCATTTTGTTTTCCTCCTGAATTTCTTATATGCCCAGAAAGCTCCTGAATGATGAATAATAGCTCCTGGTTACGTCGATGACCGTTCCCTCCGACATCGTGATGATGAATTTCATCGAAAGAGAGGGGCGTATCTTTTTAATGTGTTTCTTCTGTACAATCACGGAATTGCTCACGCGGGTGAACCGGCTGCTGTCGAGGAATTCCTCGAGCCGGTACATGCGTTCCTGAGTGCGGTACGAACCTTCTGTGGTGTGCACGTCCACGTTGCGGCCGTAGCTCTCGATGTAAACGATGTCGTTGCAGGCGATCCTGACCTTGTCTCCCTTTGAATCCTTTACCGTGAGATAATTTCCTCCGGGGGATTCCGTTACGCTGTATTCGGCGTCTTCGCTTATCTCGATCCCATGGGCGGTAAGCTCGGCCGAAACATATTCACGATTCTTTTCTTTAACAGACAGCCTGAGTTTCACGGGCGGCTCCTTTCACTTCGTTTCAGGCACTCGCGGCTTGCTTTCGCAAGCACGCTTGCCTTTCTTAACTCGTTGATTGTGACTTCAGTATACATACAAAATCCCGGCACGCAATAAAATCGGCATAAGTTGCACTTTAGTCGTGCATGGATTGCATTGATGACATGAAAAGTGATATAATCATTATACTATTTTGGGGGCGTATTTTTAATGGGAGCAAAGAATAAATCTGTTTTTTTCTGCAAAGAATGCGGATATGAGAGCCCGAAGTGGCTCGGTCAGTGTCCGGGATGCAAGTCCTGGGACTGTTTCGTCGAGGAACCCGTGGCACCGAAGACCTCGGCAAAAACCGGAACAGCAGTCCGCGGGCAGAAGTCTGAGCCCGTGGTTTTGTCTAAGATCGATATGCATGAAGATGCGAGGACGAAGACGGATATCGAGGAGTTTGACCGCGTATTGGGCGGCGGTATCGTTAAAGCCTCGCTTGTTTTGGTGGGAGGAGATCCCGGCATCGGCAAATCGACGCTGCTCCTGCAGGTCTGCAGGGTGCTCGCGGCAAAGGATCTGAAAGTGCTCTATATTTCCGGCGAGGAATCGCTGCGTCAGATAAAGATGCGCGCCGACAGACTCGGCGGATTTTCAAAGGACATGCATCTGCTCGCGGAGACGAGCCTTGATTCGATCGAAGAGACGATCACAGAGATGAAGCCCGACGTGGTCGTGATCGATTCGATACAGACCATGTTCAGGGAGGACATCTCTTCGTCGCCCGGCAGCGTAAGCCAGGTAAGAGAGACGACCGGAGCGCTGCTGCGCATCGGCAAGAGCCTCGGGATCACGATATTTATCGTAGGACATGTTACAAAGGAAGGCGTGGTAGCCGGACCCCGCGTGCTCGAGCACATGGTGGACACCGTGCTCTACTTTGAGGGTGATAATTCTTCATCATACAGGATACTCCGCGCGGTCAAGAACCGTTTCGGCTCGACCAATGAGGTCGGAGTGTTCGAGATGAGGAGCGAGGGCCTGGTAGAAGTCAGGAATCCTTCGGAGTACATGCTGCAGGGACATCCGGTCGGGGAGCCGGGTTCGGTCATCGCGGCATCCGTCGAGGGCACGAGACCGATACTCCTTGAGGTTCAGGCACTTGTCTGCAAGACCGCGTTCAATATGCCCCGCAGGACGGCAAACGGCGCGGACACCAACAGGGTAAACCTGCTCCTTGCGGTGCTCGAGAAGAGACTGGGGCTGTCTCTGGGTTTCTGCGACGCCTATATTAATGTGGCGGGAGGCATGAGAGTCGGGGAGCCGGCGATCGATCTGGCGATCGTCATGGCGATCCTTTCGAGCTTTAAGTCGAGACCGCTGCCCGAGAACTCGATCGTATTCGGTGAGGTCGGACTGACGGGCGAGGTGCGCGGCGTTTCGCAGGCCGAGGCCCGTGTGAACGAAGCGATCAATCTCGGCTACGAGACCTGCATTCTCCCCGCGGTGAACGCGCGCAGCATAAAGACCGACAGGATCAAACTGATCGGCATCGGACATGTGAGCGAGCTGGGTAAGCTTTTCTGAAGGAATTAAAGATGAAGATACTTGAATTTATAAAAAAGAACAGGGTCAGATGCATTGTCGCGGCTGCGGTCGTGCTGGTGCTGATCCTGATGTTCGTTGGATTTAAGACGCTGGTAAAGGTCGGAAATCCCAAATATTTCTACAACTACATGCACAATACGGCCGGAAGCCTGGATGTGGTATATAACGCGTCGGCGACCGAGGGAGCTGACCGCATGACCGCATACTGCACCGAGGAGACCGATCCTGCGGCGCATAAGGTAGTCGAAAAGCTCAGAGCCGACGGACAGATCGTCAGTGCGGTATCGAGGGGCGAAAAGATAGATTTTTCCTATGATTTCGCCACGGGACTTGCGGGAGTGAAGGGAATGCTCACATTCCGCGGCAATTATACGAGGTCGATGACCTCTGTCGGGAATGCGGCCATCGAGAGCGAGAAGTTCACATCGGGCAGCTGGACCTATTCGACGGGTAAGGTGCTTAAGTCCAACGGCGTCGATTACTGGTCGGGCAACGGCTGGACCGGACAGCCCATAATCGTGCGCTGGGACGATGACGTTAAGGCGACGATGAACCTCTTTGATTCCGCGAAGACCAAGAAGGGACTCACCGAAGTCATTTATCCCGGTATGGACGGCTGCATTCATTTTCTCGACATAGAGACGGGCGAGGAGACGAGGCCTACGATCTATGTCGGCATGACCTTTAAGGGCACAGCATCGCTTTATCCCGACGGAACGCCGCTGCTTTTCTGCGGCTCGGGCGATGCGCAGACCGGACAGTTCGGCGAGAATGTCTGCCAGCGCTTCTATATCTACAGCCTGATCGACGGAAAGCTCCTCTACGAGGGCGGATATAACGACGATTTCGCGCCGCGCACATGGCACGCTTACGATTCTTCGCCGATCATAGATCCTGTGACAGATACCCTGATCCAGCCCGGCGAGAACGGCGTGATCTACACGATGCGCCTGAACACGCAGTACGACAGGGCGAGCGGACGTTTGAGCATCGCTCCTTCGGAGTTCATCGATTACACCTTTACGATAGAGGACAAGTATTCGCAGAGCGGATATCTCTGGGGCAGCGAGTGCAGCGGAGCGGTATACGGCGGGTATCTCTATATCGGAGACAATGCGGGCACCTTCTACTGCCTCGACCTGAACACCATGAAGATGGTCTGGGTTCAGGAGCTGAACGAGGATATCAATTCCTCACCGATCTTTGAGGCCGAGGGATCGAACAAGTACGTTTACATTGCCACCACGCTTAAATACAACTACAATTCGCACAGCATGGGCGAGGCCGCGATCTACAAGATCAACGCGATGAACGGCAGCATCGTCTGGAAGAAGCCTTACGAGGTTCACACGGTCAAGGGTTACGCGGGGGGCGTGCTCTCGACGGGAGTTCCGGGCAGCGGCATCGTTTCGGATTACATTTTCTATTCCGTATCGAAGCTTCCGGAGATCGAAGGCGGAATGCTGGTAGCGCTGAACAAGCACACCGGAAAAGAGGAGTGGACGCTCGACCTCGACATGTATTCCTGGAGCTCGAGCGTGCTGACATTCTCGCAGTCGGGCAGGGCTTACCTGCTCCAGGGCTGCCAGAACGGAGACCTGCTCCTGATCAATGCGGCGAACGGCAAGGTCCTGGACAAGAGGAACTTCGGCTCAGGCATCGAGGCGACGCCCGTGATCTTCGGCAACAGGATCGTGCTTGCGACAAGAAGTGAGAAGATCATCGGAATTTCAATAGAATGAGAGGACAGGGAGATATGACGAACAAATCAAAATGGCTTACGATCCTTGTCTGCTTTGTATTGCTGTTGCTGCTTACGGGCGCGGGATTTAAGAAGCCGGCCGCGAAGGGCGGAAAGCTCAGCTCGGCGGATGATCTGACGGGGAAGACGCTCGTGGGGGTTTCGGGCAGGATGCCCGACAACAGCGCGGCGATATTCTTCAGGAGCCTGACGGGAAGGAAGCTCGGAAGATACAAGGGACTGGGCAGCATCGACGAGTGCCTGTACGCGCTAAAGAGCGGTTCGGCGAGCGTCTTATGGACCACCGATATTACCGCGAAATACCTGATGCAGAAGGATGAGACGCTGGCAAAGCTCGATACCTCGGACATGGCTGCGATACAGAATACCGCGGAGCCGAGATTCTCATTCGGCATGGCGGCGGCGAATACGGAAAAGGGCAGGGCGCTGATCGACGAGATCAGCCAGACTCTGATCTTCCTGCGGGCGGACGGAACGCTCGACGACCTGAAGAGCAAATATATCGACGGCGCACTTGACGAGGGGACGGCCAAATACGGCGTGAAGGACATGATGGTAAACGACAAGGTCCACAAGGTCTTTTACAGCCAGAACAAGGTCCTCAAAGTCGGAGTGACGGGAGCGGTGCCTCCGGTCGAGCTGATCGATGAGAACGGCAGGCCTTACGGTTACTGCTGCGCTCTGATGGACATGATCGGACTGGTACTCCAGCGCAGCGTCAAATTTGTTGTACTCGACAACGAGACCGCATTTTCATCGCTGATGAGCGGCAAGGTCGACCTGATCTTCAGCTACGGAGCCGGAAAGGTTACGACCGAAGGTACGAAGAGCTGGGTAATGAGTGAGGGGTATCTTGATGTGCAGGACTATGAGTTCCTGTATTTGAAATAAGAGAGAAAGAGGCAGGACATGAGATTTATCACTAATATCTTTAACGCCATATCCAATAACCTGATCTCCGGAGGCGCATATTATCAGATCGCCAAAGGGGTTCTCGTGACCGCCGCAGTGACGGTCACCGCATGGATCTTCGCAGCTCTGCTGGGCTGCGCGATCAGCTATCTGATGTGTTTTGAAAAGAAGATCGTTTCATCGATCGGACGCGGTCTGTGCTTCGTATTCAGGAGCGTGCCCGTGATCCTGATCATGTGGCTGTTCTATTACTGCATTTTCGGCGGAGGAAGCGGCAAGGCCGTGATCGTCGCAGGCATAGCGATAGGCTTCTGGGGTGGCGGACATCTGAGCGAGATCGTGGAGCGCACTGTCAATAAGATGCGTGAGGAGGTTTCCGAGACTATCGCGGCGAGGATGGAAAGAGTTTATTTCTCCGCGGTCGTTCCCCAGGCGCTCGAGAATTCACTCTGGGACATCAAACGGCTGGCGGTGCACATACTTCAGTGGAGCGCCGTTTCGGGATACATCGCGGTCAACGATCTGACCGAGGTTATGTACGGCATCGGACACCGTACGATGTATCCGTTCTTTTCGATATTTTTTGCGGCGATCCTTTATCTGATCGCTACGCTGCTCATAGAGTGGCTGTTTAAGTTTTTGGAAAAGCTCATCAAAAAAGAAGAAGAAAGCGAGGAATGAAAATGGACAGAGAGAAGATTTTTGCGGCGGTTGACCACACACTGCTCACACAGACTGCAACATGGGAGGAGATCAAAGTGATCTGCGACGACGCGGTAAAATACGGTACCGCATCGGTTTGTATCCCGCCTTCGTATGTTAAACAGGCTAAGGAATATTTAGGAGACAAGATGGCTGTATGCACCGTCATCGGCTTCCCGAACGGCTACAATACCACCGCTGTTAAGGAATTTGAGACAAAGGACGCTATCGCGAACGGCGCTGATGAGATCGACATGGTCATCAACATCGGCTGGGCAAAGGATAAGAAGTTCGACGCTATCGAGGAAGAGATCAGGACCTTAAAGGCAGCCTGCGGCAGCAGGATCCTCAAAGTCATCATCGAGACCTGCCTTCTTACCGAGGAAGAGAAGATCGAGATGTGCAAGCGCGTGACAGCTGCGGGCGCCGATTTCATCAAGACTTCGACCGGTTTCTCAAAGGCGGGAGCTACATTCGAGGATATCGAGCTCTTCTCGAAGAACATCGGTCCCAATGTAAAGATGAAGGCTGCAGGCGGAATCTCTTCGTTCGACGACGCGGAGAAGTTCATTTCGCTGGGCGCTTCGAGACTCGGCACCTCGAGACTTGTTAAGATCGCGAAAGCGGAGACAAATATTTCGGGATATTAAGTCTATATTGTTTTTTGGAGGTTTACATCATGGAAGAGTATAAAGATAATTTCGATCTTCCCGCAAAAGCACCCGGAACGGCGCTCAAGGGACAGGGAAACACTTCTCCCGCAGTGGACCGCATCAGCGATCTGATGTGCAGGGAGCTGATCAACAGGGCGATAAAGGCACAGAAGATGTCGTACGCGCCCTATTCTCACTGGAATGTCGGAGCGGCACTGCTGGCGAAAAACGGCAATATCATCACCGGCTGCAACATCGAGAACGCCGCTTACACTCCGACGAACTGTGCCGAGCGTACCGCGTTTTTCAAGGCGGTCAGCGAAGGCATCAGGGAATTCGCGGCGATCGCGATCGTAGGCGGACCCGATTATACGATCAAGGACTACTGCGCGCCCTGCGGCGTTTGCAGACAGGTTATGATGGAGTTCTGCGATCCGAAGAAGTTCTACGTTATCATTGCCAAGAGCGAGGACGCGTATCTTGTATATACGCTTGAGGAGATACTTCCCATGGGCTTCGGACCGAAGAATCTCGGGAAATGATAAGCAGCAGGGGTAATCGCTGCATTACCCGGTTTCATTTGTATGTATAAAGGGCGAATACTGAGGATATTGGCAACAGCAGCAGCAATGCTGCTGTTGCTTTCGGGCTGTTCCTCACAAAGGAAGGACGCGGTTGCGAAGATTTCCGCGAAATACCGCGTCCCCGAGGACAAGCAGCTCATTGTGTACACCTCGCATAAGGAAGAGGTGTACCTTCCCATAATACGCGAGTTCGAGAACCGCACGGGCATCTGGGTAGAGATCCATGCGGGCGGAACCGCGGAAATGTTTGAGGAGGTTAGAAGCGCATCGGCTTCGGGCGCCTGCGACATCATGTTCGGCGGCGGTATCGAAAGCTTTGAGGCGCAGAAGGACCTCTTTCTTCCGTATGAGACAAAAGAGTCATCGATGCTCGATGCGGAATATCTTTCTTCGGAGGATCTCTGGACGCCCTTTACGGAGCTTCCCCTCGTGTTTGTCTATAACAATAAGCTGGTTTCCGCCGAAGAGGCGCCCCGCAGCTGGAGCGATATCTTTTCGGAAAAATGGAAGGGGCAGATCGCTTTTGCGGACCTGCACAGTTCGGGTACCAGCTATACGATCGTTTCTACTTATTCCCAGATCACGGGCCGCTCGCCGGCCGATTTCATGCCCGGATTCATAGGACTTCTTGACGGAAAGCTGCTCGGATCTTCGGGCCAGATCGTGCCTTCGGTCTCGAACGGCAGGTTCCTGGTCGGCGTGACGCTCGAAGAGACCGCCCTCAAGGGTATAGCGGCAGGCTACGATATCGCGATGGTATATCCCGAGGACGGTACCAGCACGGTGCCCGACGGCGTAGCCATGGTCGTAAATGCGCCCCATTCATACAATGCGGGGCTGTTCATCGACTTTGTCGTGGGGACCGATACCCAGAAATACGCGATGGATGAGTTTTACCGCAGACCGGTCAGGACTGACATCGATCCCGCGGAGAGCTTCGGTACCGTCAAAAGAGCCGAATTTGACATTGTCAGATCGGCGCAGGACGAAGAAGCGATATTTGAGATCTGGAACTCTCTGAATAAGGAGGGCGGCCAATGAAAGGATTCATTCGTCACTCCTTCAGGAGACAGTTATTCATAGTATTTCTTGCCGTTACGCTGGCGCTCGTACTGTTCGGCGGGATCCTTACGATACAGGGCTTCCAGGCCAGGATCAGGGCGGATCACGGTCGGCAGGACGAGGAACAGGCAAAGATAATAAACGAACGCGTGCTCACAATGGTCGAACTTTCCGAGACGGTACTCGAGTCACTTGCAGGCAACGTGACGCTCGGTCAGGTGCTCGACAGCGGCCGCAGGGAAGCGCTCGAGGTCTACTCGATACTTTACGAGGAGACTGCCGGGATCAGGGATTTTGCGACCGTGGATATCTATAAGGACGGGGAGTGCATGTACACGACCGGAATCGGCGGCATGCCCGGAAACCTGCCCGAGGATTACGCGGTGCTGAAGGAAGCTTACGAAAAGAAGGGCGGCATAGTTTATGCACTCGATCCTTCAAATACATCCGCCGAGAAGTCCGATCTTCTGATCGCAAAGATGATTTCGATCGACTCAATTAAAAGTACATGGCCGCCAAAGTGTTTCGTGATCGTACGCATCGGCAACGCGCAGATCGAATCCCGTCTCGCAGGTCTGGTAAATTCCCGCGACGGTTACATGCTCACGAACCGTTTCCTGCGTCCGTTCTGCCTTATCGGAACGGCGAAGGACTACTCGGCGCTTACACTGATCAGAAGCAACCTTTTTGCCGGCTTTGACTACGATGCCGGCGCGAAGAACAATATCTACGTTTCGGAGCTGGAGAAGCAGGGACTGCTCTGCGTATACATTACGCCTCCGGCACTTGAGGAATCCGCGGTACGTGCCGGATACAGGATCATCATTTTTCTGGTACTGATCAGTATCTTAGTCTGCCTGTTTGCGGCATCGAGGATGACGAACCTCGTCGCAAAGCCTATAAATGCGCTGTCTTCGGCGATGAGGCGCTTCAGAAAGGGAGACTTTGACGTAAAGATAGATCTGAACCGCGAGGACGAGTTCGGACAGTTAGCGACCGGCTTTAACAAGATGACCGGTCAGCTGAAGGAAACAATGGCGGAGCAGGTGGCGGCGGAGCGCAGCGTGAACGAAGCACGCACGCAGATGATGCAGGCCCAGCTGAACCCGCATTTCCTGTATAATACGCTCGATACGATCAAATGGGTGGCAAAGGCGAACCAGGTGCCCGAGATAGCGACACTTTCTTCATCACTCGCAGCCGTACTCAGGATGAGTATCTCGGGTGATAAGTTCTGCACGCTCGCGCAGGAGATCGAGATGGTCCGCAACTACTGCGAGATACAGAAGATACGCTTTGACGACTCATTCGATCTGACCGTGGATATAGGAGACTGCGCCGATGCGGTTGTGCCGAAGCTCATACTTCAGCCGCTCGTGGAGAACAGCATTATCCACGGACTTGAGGGACGAAGAGACGGACATATCGTGATCAATGCAGCGCGCAGCCGTACCGGTGATGAGCGCGAAGAGCTGGTCATCACCGTTCGGGACAACGGCGCGGGAATAAGCGACGAGATGATCGCGGCGCTCGAGAGCGCGAACCCGGAGGCTCTTTCGGGGCATCTCGGACTTAACAATATCAATACGATAATAAAGCTGACTTACGGCGAAAAATACGGAGTGAGCGCAATGAGACCCGATGAGGGCGGTACGCTGATGACCGTAGTGCTGCCTTATTCACTTACGGGAACGGACGATGCGATAAAGGGATAATACGGGAGGGACCGCAGTGACAACAAAGGTTATGATCGTGGACGATGAAAAATACGTCCGCATGGGAATTAAAAATGAGACCGACTGGGCGCTGATAGGCTGCGAGGTGGTCGCCGAGGCTTCGAACGGGATCGAGGCCCTTGAAGCCGCGGAGCAGACGAGGCCGGACCTGGTCATTTCCGACATACGCATGCCGAAGATGGACGGACTGGAGCTTGCTGAGCAGCTGATGGCGCGGCTTCCCGGCATCAGGATCATTTTCCTCACCGCATACGATGAGTTTGAGTACGCGAGGCAGGCTGTAAGGCTCGGAGTATCGGATTATCTCTTAAAGCCGTTCGAGGACGGTGAGCTTGAGGCGTCCGTGCAGAAGCTGCTGCATCTGCATCCGAACACGCCCGCATCCTCAAAGGAACTCGAGGAGAAGTTGGTTCCGCTGAACGTGGGCAGTGCGACGGACAACCGATATGTAAAGTCGGCTATCGATTATATCACCGAGCATTACAACGATCCCGATTTCTCGATCGGCGTGCTGGCCGACAAAATAGGAGTCAGCGAGGGATATATCAGCCGCCTGTTTAAGTCAGAGGCGGACACAGGAATTAATAACTATCTGATCAGAGTACGTATCCGCAAGGCAATGGATTACCTGAAGGATCCGACGGTAAAGGTGTATGAGGTGGCGGAAAAGGTGGGGTATCAGGATATAGCTTATTTCTCCAATACATTTAAGAAACTGGTGGGGAAGTCACCTTCGGAGTACCAAGCGAAGGGCTTGGAATGATGTACATACATAATGCTGCGAATTGCTTCGCAATTCTATCCCCCAACTCGTAAACCTTCGGTTTACTCGTTGAGGAATGGCGGCCAATATAAAAGATTCCCTTACATGCAAGCATGCAGGGAATCTTTTCTTATTGTCCTTAGCATTATTTGCACATTATGTACAAAATCTACAAATAATGTCAGTTTTACCCCATACACAAATACAAATTGCACAAGTAGAATGGACTTATCAGGCAGACCGCAGCAGCGGCTGCGATAAAAAAGGAGGACATTTATGAAAAAAGTTTTAGCATTACTGCTGGTTCTTGCAATGGCTGTTACAGCATTTGCAGGATGTTCGAAGGACAGCGGCTCTGGAAAGAAGAGCAGCGGTGAGCTTTCGGAAGTTGAGAAGATCATCAAGGAAGCTCAGGGAATGAGCATGGAAGAGCTCGCAAAGAAGGCTATCGAAGAGTCAAACGGCAAGACCTTCTACGGCGTTGGTAACTCCAGCCGCGGTAAGTCGGCACTCCCCGTTTTCATTGAGTATCTTCAGTCTATCGACGCTAACTACACTCTTAACTTTGAGTGGCAGCAGCCCAAGAACAACAAGATCTTCGAGCAGCTGACATCCGATTCCTTAAAGAGCACCGGCACCTTCGCCATGACCCTGATCCAGGACGGCAATCAGATCCAGTCCAAGATGGTGGACACCGGCATCTTTAAGACCTTCGTTCCCAAGGAGTGGGCAGATGCGAACGGAACTACCGCTGACAAGTTCACCGGATTCCTTCCTCTTCAGACTCTGAACAAGGTATTCATGTACAACTGCACAGGAAGCGCAAGCTTCACCAACTGCTGGGATTTCGTTTATGAAGGTTCTCATCCCCTTTTCATGGGCGTTGATTCCGAGATCGTAGGAAAGAACTTCCTCATGATGCTCACCCAGGACAAGTACGCAGGCTGGCTCAAGGCAGCTTACGACAAGCTTGACGCAACCAAGAAGGCATATTTCGAGCCCACTATCCAGGCTATGCAGTCCGACGCTAAGGACCTTGGCCTCGGCGCTAACGGTGCTTACGCACTTGCATGGATCAAGCTTTGGGTTAACAGCTACAACGAGCAGACCGATGACGGCCCTATCTGCAATACCCTTGTAGATTCTTCGGCTACCGATCAGTCCGGACTTCTTGTTTATTCAAAGCTTCGTTCCGTAGAGGAATCAGCTACCGTATCGCTTAACAACATTAAGGTTGCAGCTTACCAGGACGGCTACACCGGAATCGGCGGATACGGCTACTGCCATTATCTGTTCGTTACCAAGAACAGCCCTCTTCCTTGGACCGCTTGCGCATTCATCGCATTCATGACCACCCGTGAGGCCGGTTTCGAGGCTTGGGGTAAGGACATGGGCGGATATTCGTCGAACCCCAACGTTGCTGCTGAGATCGAGGCTAAGTTCCAGCACTCTCAGGGCGGCGGAGACCAGTTCCCTGCAAAGAACGACCGCGGCTATGACTGGTGGACCGGCGAAGGCAAGGGTGAGCTCGTTCTCGAGGATCCCAAGTACTGCTCGGACGTTTCCTTCACAGTAGGAAGCTGGATCGACGTACTTGACCACTATAAGCCCGAATAAATCACATAAAATGTAGCTCCAGGTTACTATTCACAGTGAATCTGTGAAAAGTACAAGGTGCAAGCTTGCTTGCAGGCTTGTACTTACACAGATCATACTGTAAAGGCTGGACCAAAAACACGAGTAAACGGCAGCTGCGAAGCAGCGGCATTCGGCGAAGCCGAATGGTTTATGAGGGTTTTGGTCCGGCTGTGAATAGTAACAAGACAAAGAAACAATCCGGGGGTGTCGTTTGCAAAAAAAGCGGCATCCCCGTATTTAAAGAAACCTGTCAGTCTCAGCTCAGAAGGAGTAGAAGAAGCCCATGATGTCAACAACCGAAAAAGACAAGAAGGCCATCTTCCGGAACAAGGTCAAGACCTGGTTTTCCCAGCCGCAGAACATCATACTTCTGCTGTTCGGAATAGTTCTGACATTCAGTACCGTTGCCCCTATTGTCGCAATAATCAAGGATACCCTGAAGATCCATCCCGGAACGATCGACCAGCATCTGACCGGCAAGACCTCGGGATATACGCTGGTGAATTACATTGATCTGTTTACCAGCAAGATGGCAAAGATCAATCTGTGGAGTCCGCTGCTCAACACGGTACTGCTCTCGGTACTTACCTGCGTGATCTCCATCATCTTCGGCGGCCTGTTCGCATTTCTTGTGACCAGGACCGACATGAAGTTCAAAAAATACTTAAGCTCGATCTTCATTTTCCCGTACATCATGCCCCAGTGGACACTGGCTGTTGTATGGCAGCACATGTTCTACTCGAACAAGGTGACCGGAACCTCCGACGGCCTCTTGGCCTCGCTGTTCGGCTTCTGCATGCCGAACTGGTGGTGCCAGGGACTTTTCCCGAGTGCAATGGTTCTGGGCCTTCACTACGCGCCCTTCGCTTACATCCTGATCGGCGGTATCTTCAAGAACATGGACGCGAACCTTGAGGAGGCGGCTACGATCCTTGACACTCCGAAGTGGAAGATCATGTTCAAGGTCACACTTCCTATGATCAAGCCCGCGATCCTTTCCACGATCCTTCTGGTATTCGGAAGCGCGATGGGAAGCTATCCCGTTCCTCATTACCTGAATTTTACCACGCTGTCGACCAAGTACATCTCGATGAACAGCACCTATACCGGTGAGGCGTCGATCCTTGCGATCATCATGATGATCTTCGGCGTACTGATCCTCGGCATGAACCAGATGAGCCTTAAGAGCCGCAAGAATTACACGACGGTTACCGGTAAGTCGGGACAGCTCACAAAGATCCGCGTGGGCAAGGCCGGCAAGTACATCATCGGCGCGATCTTCATCGTGATCACGTTCTTCACGAGCATCTGGCCCATCGTGCTCTTTGCACTGGAGACGTTCCTTCCGAACCCCGGCGACTACAGCTTCCTGTACACCGGAAATCTGGCACACCTTACCACAAAGTGGTGGGTAACGAACGAGAATATCACCGAGAACGGAATGTACGGCCAGCCCGGTATTCTTTACAACAACACGATCTGGCACGCCTTCTTCGGCACACTGATGCTGGCTCTGGCATGTGCACTGATCGCAGGTACGATCGGAACTTTGATCGGATACGCGGTTGCGAAGAAGAGAAGGAACAAGTGGGCGAACTACGTGAACAACGTAGCGTTCCTGCCTTACCTTATGCCTTCGATCGCGGTAGGCGCGGCGTTCTTCATCCTGTTCTCGAATGAGAAGATCAATCTGTTCAATACATACACGCTGCTGATCATAGCCGGCGTAGTTAAATACATACCGTTCGCATCGCGAAGCTCGCTGAACTCCATGCTGCAGATAAGCAATGAGCTCGAAGAAGCCGCGATAATTCAGAATACATCATGGATAAAGCGTATGACGAGGATCATAATCCCGATCCAGAAGTCATCGATCATCAGCGGATATCTGCTCCCGTTCATGACGTGTCTGAGAGAGCTGTCGCTGTTCCTGCTCTTATGTACGCAGGGCTTCATCCTGTCAACGACGCTCGACTACTTCGACGAGATGGGCTTATACGCGTTCTCGAGCGCTATAAACCTGATACTTATTCTGACGATCTTGGTATTCAATACATTGGTTAACAAGCTGACCGGCGCAAGCCTTGACAGCGGTATAGGAGGTAAGTGATCATGCCCGGGATTAAACTGGAAAACATTACAAAACGCTGGGGAAAGTTCTTCGGAGTTGACAATATCAGCCTCGATATCCCCGATAATTCGTTCGTAACCCTTCTCGGCCCTTCGGGCTGCGGTAAGACCACGCTCCTGCGTATGATCGCGGGACTTGAGACTCCTACCGAGGGACGCATTACGATCGGCGACAGAGTCGTATTCGACTCGAATGCGGGCATCAACGTTCCCGCAAACAAGAGAAAGGTCGGCTTCCTGTTCCAGAACTACGCGCTCTGGCCCAACATGACCGTTTACGAGAATATTTCCTTCGGTCTGAAGAACATCAACGAGGAACTGCCCGTTCTCGACGACGAGGCAAAGCAGACCGCAGACATCGCAAGGGCTCTTGCGAACGGCAAGAGGATCAAGGAGATCGTTTCGGAGTGCATCGGCAAGAACGGCAAGCTTGACGAGAAGAAAGCGCAGGTTAAGCTGATCGACAACTACGGCATTTCCGTATTCTCCGCAAAAGAGCTGCTCGGACTCGGCATCCATGAGGCGTCCGATCCTCAGGCGGCCGCAAAGACAAAGCTGACGGCTTATGAGGAAAAGCTTGCAAAGATCAAAGCGCGCTATCAGGCCGAGGGCAGGGAACTCAACGAGAAATTCGAAGTTATGAAGGGCGGCAAGCCCGTTATCGAGAAGAGAAAGCTCAGCAAGGAAGAGATCGACGCGAAGGTCCGCGCATGTGCACGCATCGTTAAGATCGGTATGTTCATGGACAGATATCCCGCAGAGCTCTCCGGAGGACAGCAGCAGAGAGTTGCGATCGCACGTACTCTGGCTCCCGAGCCTCAGGTTCTCTTCATGGACGAGCCTCTTTCGAACCTTGACGCGAAGCTCCGTCTCGAGATGAGATACGAGCTGCAGAGACTTCATGTAGAGACCGGAAGCACCTTCGTTTACGTTACACATGACCAGATGGAGGCGATGACTCTCGCTACGAGGATCTGTCTTATCAATAACGGCGTTCTCCAGCAGTACGCGGCTCCCCTGCATGTCTACAACAGGCCCGGCAATCTCTTTGTTGCGGACTTCGTGGGCAATCCTTCGATCAACTTTGTCGAGGGCAAGGGCAATGCGCAGTCGGACGGCAGCGTTTCGCTCGACATCTTTGACGGCGTAAAGGCAAGATTCGTTCCCGCAGAACCTCTCAATATGGCGGAGTGGAAGAAGCAGCGCGACGACGAGGCGGCACAGAAAGCTGCCGAGACCGCACAGCGTCTCTCACAGAAGGGCGCTGTCGAGAAGGCAAATAAGGACGAGGTATTCAAGTATCACGTTCAGAAGGTGACCGAAGAGGACGAGAGCGTAGCCGACGAGGTTATCCCGACCGAGGAGGATTATGTACTCGGTATCCGTCCCGAGGCGGTCAAGATCGACGCGAACGGCAAGCTCGCGTCCACCCTCTACGGCGCGATGCCCACAGGTATGGAATCGACTCTGAAGCTCAGGATCGGAGAGTACCTGATCACAGGCGTTGTATTCGGCAGCGATACCTATAAGATCGGCAGCGAAGCCAAGGTTTCCGTAAGCGGAAATGACATTCTTCTTTTTGACAGGATAAGCGGAAAACTTATCTGTGCGGGAAGCCTTGAACTGTAATTAAATACATTAT
>CAMZAI010000028.1 GCA_947304065.1 uncultured Clostridia bacterium
TCGGCTCAGATAAAAATCATCCACTTTCAGACATGGGGACGGTTCTTATGTCTGAAGTTCTTTCAGAACAGAAGAACCGTCCCCGTGTCTAAATACCAATACTCAGAAAGGATTAAAAAAAATGGATTTTAAGATCGTTCTCGCCTCCGGCTCGCCGCGCCGCAGAGAGATCATGGATCTCGTAGGTGCGAAATATATAGTAATACCCTCCGACAAAGAGGAAGATATGTCCGGTCATGAGCCTGCAAGGCTCGTTGAGAAGCTCTCAAAAATGAAAGCCGAGGATGTGGCATCAAAAGTAAAAGGTCGCATCGATATCGGCAGCCTCTCGAAAGATTATCTTAATTCTGTTGTTATCGGCTGTGACACCGTTGTAGCATACGAAGGCAAGATTCTTGGGAAGCCTCACAATGAGGAAAGAGCCTTTGAGATGATCAGAGACTTCGCAGGCAAATCCCATCATGTCTTTACCGGAGTCTGCCTTATCGTCCTTGAAAACGGAAACATCGAAAGAACCGTAAACTACTCGGTATCCACCGCCGTAAACGTTCTTCCGATGTCTGATGAAGAGATCCGTAAATATATCGCCACAGGCGAAACGCTCGACAAGGCCGGCGCTTACGCCATCCAGGGCCGTTTCTGCCCTTTCATCGAGTCAATCGAGGGCGATTATTATAATATCGTGGGTTATCCGATATCATCGATCTACCACGAATTAAACAAGCTCGGGATACAGCTGTTTTGATAGCATGCAAGCTCAAATGCTGCATTAGCCGTCTCAACAATTACTCTGATATTTCACTTAGAAATTTCTCGATCTTTGCATCGTTATCCTTGCTGTCCTTATGCTTTTTATCCAGCAGAGATACAGAATGCTTCAGATTCGGCAGTTTCTTTGTGATAGCCTCAAGGCCCTTTTTAGTATCACCTCCGCCGCTAAGGAAGAACAGCGATTTAACCTTGGCGGCGGCTTTTTCGTCCTGTAAAAATGCGTTAATCGCAGGTACGCCCTTGCTGTTCCAGATAGGTGAGCCAAGAATTATCTCGTCGTACTCCGCAGGATCCTTTTCGAGCGGTTTTAATTTCGGGATATGATTCATCATAACCTGACCGCCGCCCACGATTATCTGAGCAGCGAAGCTCTTCGGCATAGGTTTTTCCGTATCAACCTTCAGCAGGTCCGCACCGAGCTTCTCCGCTATTTTCTTAGCAGCTGCCTCAGTATTTCCCGACAGAGAGTAATAAACCACTATTCGCTTCATTTCAGCCTCCAAATTGTTTTAATATTCAAAATAATGCGAATTGTATTTGCAATTCGCATTATTTTGTGTTAATATTCATTTAAGGTGTCGCCTATAGAAGCAAATGCTTCCGAAAGATGGTGGACGGTTAGCCTCCCTGACGGAGGGCTGCGTCCCTCCGATTATTCTCCGATCATTCGGAAATGAAAGGAGGGGATGTCTATGTTGACATTAGAAGGATTTATCGCTGTAATCGGTCTTTGTATTGCATGCTTTAGCCTGGGTTATGTCTTCGGACGTAACTCAAAAATGCAGAAATAACCGCCCATGTCCTGAGAAAACTGTGTAGTTACTTCTGCATAATTTTACCTGGCTAACCGTCTACTGGCGCCACCTTTTATGTAATTATATTACCATAAAAACAACAAACTGTCTACAATGAATCAGTACTTATTTACTACCTTAAATGTCGCTTCTGCTGTTGTTTTTGTGATATTCAAATCAGTCAAATCTCTCTCTCACCCCAGGAACGATATCTTTATCGCTCCGCTCTTCGCATTGGCGTTAAGCATTTTGGGTCCGCCTTGTGAATTCCTCAGTCCGTTATATCCCGAAGTTGTATGAGAGGTTATTGAATAATCTGTTTCTTTACCTGCAACACTGCCTATGATCGCGCCGCTCATCGTCGAAAGATCGATATTGCCGCCGGTCTTCAAAGCATCGATATGTATTGCTCCGCTCTTATTGCCAGCTACTACAGAACCGCCGGCGCCTACTCTCACGAGTCTGATCACGCCGGAGTGACTGCCTGCGCTGATATCCTTCGCAACAGTAGTATTTATCATAGATATCATACCCGATGAACAGCCTGCGCTAATATCACTGCCGCTGTAAACGTTCTCGAGCTTTATTGCGCCCGAGCTGGTCGAAAGATCCAGTCTTCCCGCATTTACAGTATCGATCTTGATCGCGCCGGAGCTGCACTCAACATTGATCTTTTCGGAATTAATATTCGAGATCACTGTCTTGCCGCTGGAAGTCTTGATCACGAGTCCTCCGTTAAATCCAACAGGCACCGTAACCTTGATCGCACTGTCAAGGAAAGGCTGGTAAAGAGCCCAGATGAAGCTGGTTATATGCTTTCTCTGCAGAGAAACGGTCTGGCCTTCTTCTACCAGAACATACTCGTGCTTTCCGGGACATTCCATGTACGACAGCGTTACGTTGTCCACATTGCCGCTCTCAATGATGATCTTGTCTGATGAAGTAAAAATACTGATCATCCTGATAACTTCATGACATACATACTGGCATTTGATAATCCTTGAATCGAAAAAATCCATTATTCTCCCCTTTCTTTCACCAGCTCAACGATCTTTTCATAATCGAACAGCTGCTTCGGTACTCTTATTATTATATTGATTCCAACACCAAATGGCAACTTTTTAAAAAATTCTTCTTTACTTTGACGCGTTAAAGTGATATACTGCATAAAGCTAATGTTCAAAGCGCGAAAATGCTTTGCAGCAATAAGATTTACAGCACTTATGCAGGGAGGAAACAGTAAAATGCCCATAGTTGATATTTTAGAGCAGAACTGCTCGCTATACGGCAACGAAACAGCCCTGGTGGAGATCAATCCCCAGGTTACGGAAAACAGACGTGTCACATGGAAGGAATACAACCTCATCGAGGCCAATCCCACGACTCATTATCGCAGGGAGATCACCTGGAACGTATTCAATGAGAAGGCAAACCGCTTCGCCAATCTTCTTACTTCACGCGGAGTAAAGAAGGGCGACAAAGTTGCTATCCTGCTCATGAACTGCCTCGAATGGCTGCCCATTTATTTCGGTATCTTAAAGACCGGAGCGCTCGCCGTTCCGCTCAATTTCAGATATGCACCCGACGAGATCAAATACTGCCTCGATCTGGCCGAGGTTGACATCCTCGTATTCGGCCCCGAGTTCATCGGCCGTGTCGAGGAGATCGCCGACGACATAAGCAAGAACAGGCTGCTCTTCTTTGTAGGAAGCGGCTGCCCTACCTTCGCCGAGGATTATGTATCACTTACAGCGAACTGCTCCAGCTCGTTCAACCGCATCGGTCTTACCGATGACGATGATGCAGCGATCTATTTCTCTTCGGGCACCACAGGCTTCCCGAAGGCCATCCTTCACAAGCACAGAGCACTGATGCACAGCTGCCGCGTTGAGCAGAACCATCACGGTCAGACTCACAACGACATCTTCCTCTGCATCCCTCCGCTCTATCATACAGGCGCGAAGATGCACTGGTTCGGAAGCTTCCTTGTAGGCGCGAAGTCGGTTCTCCTTAAGGGTACCGATCCCAAGACCATCCTGAAGGCGGTTTCTCAGGAACACTGCACCATCGTATGGCTGCTCGTTCCGTGGGCTCAGGATATTCTTGATTCCATCGACCGCGGCGACGTCCGCCTCGAAGATTACGAGCTCGATCAGTGGAGACTTATGCATATCGGTGCACAGCCCGTTCCCCAGTCTCTTATCGCACGCTGGAAGAAAATATTCCCGAAGCACGATTACGATACAAACTACGGTCTTTCCGAGTCGATCGGCCCCGGCGCGGTACATCTCGGCGTAGAGAACATCCATAAGGTCGGCGCTATCGGAAAAGCCGGATTCGGCTGGCAGACACGCATTGTCGATGAGAAGCACAACGATGTTAAGCAGGGCGAGGTCGGCGAGCTTGCGATCAAGGGTCCCGGCGTCATGGAGTGCTACTACAACGATCCTAAGGCTACCGCTGAAGTTCTCGCGGACGGCTGGCTCTTTACCGGCGACATGGCAATGGAGGACGAAGACGGCTTTATCTTCCTTGTAGACCGCAAGAAAGACGTTGTAATCAGCGGCGGCGAGAATATCTATCCCGTACAGATTGAAGACTTTATCCGCACAAATGACGCGGTTAAGGATGTAGCTGTCATCGGTATCCCCGACGCACGTCTCGGCGAGACTACACTCGCTGCGATCGAAGTTAAGGAAGGCTACTCTCTCACCGAGGATGAGGTAAACCAGTTCTGCCTGAAACTTCCTCGTTATAAGCGCCCAAGAAAGATCGTATTCATGGAGATCCCGCGCAATCCTACCGGTAAGATCGAGAAGCCGAAGCTCAGAAAGATGTTCGGCAGCGATGCGCTTGTAGCCGCACAAAATAACGGATAATTAATCTCCTACCACACATAAAGAGAAAGTGCCTGTCACCGTGGCAAAAACCATGGCGGCAGGCACTTCTCTATATGACTGTTACTCAAAGATAATCTTCAAAATTCACGTATTTCCTCAGATACTCCATCGTATTGATACATTTCTCGTTGAAGAACAGGACATGAAGATTATAGAGATAATCTTTTTGGTAAAAAGCCGATCTGCGAAGCTCAAGCCTGTAATATCCGGAACCGGGATAATCGCTGTATCTGTAGATACCCGCGAAATCGGGCGCCATTTCCTCAAGAGTTATATAACCGCTCTCGTAGTCTTTTATCAGGGCTTTTACGATCTCCTTCGTCTGATCGGAATAGAATTCCCTGTAATCGTAATACTGGTTCTTATCCATCAGGCAAAGCTCGCATGAATCGTACCTTGTCTTATCCGGATCACCGAATATCAGACTTACGGCATTCTCAACAAAGAATTCGCTGAGATTTCTCGCGACCTTATACTCAGTCGGGATAAAGTAATTACGCTCGATCGTCTTGCCGTTTTCCAGGACGTATTCGTAATTCAGACGGAATGCACCGGACACATTCAGCATGGTTACCAGATCGTCCTTATCCTCGATAATGCTGCGATGGCAATCCATCAGCATATCGATATCGTTCCTGTCTGTAAACGCGAATTCATAGCTGCTTACGTTTAACCTGATCTCCTTTACATCACTGTTGTCGGGAACATATTTCGTTACCCTGTCGCCGGCAAAGAGCAGACCAAATGAGATAGCAACGATAAAAGCCGTATATGTCCAGAATCTCTTTCCGATTCCCTTGAACACTCTGAAGCTCTTCCTGATGATCATTTCCGCGGCGATAAACGATATCACGCCGAAGATAACCAGCAGAACAAAAGTGGTAATAAGGATCTTTGTTGTGTAATTTATCGACGACATCAAAGTCTCTGTGATCATCGTCGTGAAAAGGATCGCGAAGCTTATTCCGAAAACCCATCTGAATACCGGTTTCAAAAAGTCGATCGCAACGACGTCTCCTGCGTGCTCACTCTTGCGTCTGTTGTAGAGAAGAACCGCAGCGGCGATAAATATTGCGGTAACGACGAGCGAAGTGATGATCACCATCCAGAAACCGTAAGGCTTGTAGCATTCATATACATTAGCCTCCACGAGTTTCTCATCGGCATAGAAATTAAAGCTGTTAAAGAACCTGAGCGGAGAAATAATCCCCAGTGGATTATTCTCCGGTATTGTAACCAGTGAATCCGAAGATCCGTAGAACAGGTTCTGATAGAGTCCGTTCAGCAGCAGCGCCATAAGTTCTGAATAGAATATCAGGATCACGTACATCACCGGCGATGCTATATTGTGGCCGAATACGATCATGCAGAGCGCTGCAAGTGAGAAGAAAAACAGTTCCTCAACCGTGATCAGCAGCAGCCAGAATGAAAGAGCCTTGATCGCGTTCAGGCCGTCCGACCAGCATATAAAGTTCGTAAACAGATAAAACACCAGGTTCGGGATGAACATCATGCCGAGACCGGAGATAAAACCGTTCGACAGAAGCTGGTTGCGTGTCAGCGGCAGCGAATGATAGTAATAACACGATCTCTCATTGCCAAGGTACGAGAATACCGCAAGCGCCATAAACAGCGAGAATATCGCAGCTATCGGGAAACAGCTTTCCAGAGCGTCGTTGTAAATGAAATCTATCGTGCTGTGCCACATGTGCTCATTATCAACGCCGAAGAACTGCAGATGAAGCGATAAAAATGTCATCGCCGAAAGGAACCACAGCAGTATGAACGAATAACCGACCCATAAAGGCCAGAATCTCTTTCTGTTTTTTGTAAACAGCGTCTTGTTGAAGAAATCAGAGGATGATGTCTTTGACTGCATAATCCTCACCTCCCAACTCATAAATGAAGATCTCTTCGAGCGTAAGCGGAAGCGCGTCAACGAGAACAGGCGAATACTTAGCTATCTTCTCCCTGCATTCTTCCTGAGTGCCGCGAACCACGAGCGTATAAATACTTCCGATCTTCGAGCTGTTGATGATCTCGAAATCGTTGATTGTTGAAATATCGAAATCACCGGCAAATGCGACTTGAAGCTTCGTAACATTGCCCTGGAGCGACGAAAGCGATCTTTCAAGCAGTACCTTGCCCTTATTCATAATGCCTACGGTATCGCAGACATCCTCAAGTTCTCTTAAATTATGCGATGACACAAGCACGGTCGTGCCTCTCTCGCTCACATCCTGCATCATAAGGCTCCATACCTGACGGCGCATAACGGGATCAAGTCCGTCCACGGGCTCGTCAAGGATCAGAACCTTCGGGTTGCAGCAGATCGCAAGCCAGAATGCGGCCTGCTTCTGCATACCCTTTGACATGCGCCTTACAGGCTTCTTCAGATCAATAATGCTGAACACGCCCTTCAGCCTCTCAAAACGCTCTGTATCGAATTCGGGGTAAAAACCCTTTACAAACTTCATCATGTCGACAATATTGTCGGCGCCGAATCTGAACAGATCGTCGGGTATGTACGCGATCTCGGCCTTTATTTTATTATTTTCGTATACAGGCTCGCCGTCTATCAGTATCTGCCCCTCGTCCTGCTTATATATACCTGTCAAATGTCTGATCAGTGTCGACTTTCCGGCACCGTTCGGGCCTACAAGTCCGTAGACGGAGCCGGGCTCAACGTGCAGGTTAACGCCGTCGAGCGCATAGAAACCGTCAAACTGTTTCTTAACATCTATTGCTTTAATCATGTTATCTCCAATCCGCGCCCAACTCCCCGGCGACTCTTGAAAAATACTCCCTTGTTTTTAGGTTATCACTTATTACCATCAAGTATTCCCTGAACATAATCCCTGATATCCCCTGCAGGAACGCCCATCTGAAGAAGCCTTTCAATCACTTCTTTCAGCTTCCCGTCGAGCTCGGCTCTCTTCCTTTCATCGAGATCCGGTCTCCCGCTCGAGAACGAACCCTTGCCGGAAACGGAATAAATGAAGCCCTCTGCCTCAAGCTCCCTGTAGGCGCGCTGTATCGTGTTCGGGTTGATAGACATCTTAACTGCAAGATCCCTTACAGAAGGGAGTTTCTCATCCTTGGCGATCGCCCCCGCGAGCATCAAGGTCTTCAGGCCGTCTTTGATCTGCTCATAGATCGGCCTTGAATCACGGTAATTGATATTGATCAAAAACGGCACCTCCCTTCTGTAAGGTAAACTTCCACTCCCAATGACTCCTACACTGTTATACGCATAAGTATAAAAATAAGTGTACTAGGTCATCTAGTACACTTATACATCACTTTAAATCATTTGTCAAGACATAATGTGAGCCCTCCGAAAAACGGAAGGCTCATTGGCTTTATTTATACTTTTCTACTATATCTCTCATCTGCTCCCACTTGCGCTCCATATCCTTAACAAGCTCGATCTGGGTATGCGCACGGTCGAGATTATGGTTTTCGCGGTGTATCATGAAATAAGTATCACCCTGCAGATGATCGGTCAGGAATCTCATACCGCATTCGAGCGTCATATTCTTCGCTCCGTAAGGAAGAAGTCTGATCTCCTCCTCTGTAAGAGCTCCGCCGCAGCCTTCGAGGTATCCCTTTACATAGATCTCGAACAGTTCAAGGGAAAGCGTAACCTTTGAAAGATCCTGCTCATCCTCTGCAGCCGTATTGGCGCCGAATCTGATCGAATCACCGAAATCAAATACTGAAAGTCCCGGCATAACCGTATCAAGGTCGATAACGCAGATTCCTTTTCCGGTCTTCGCATCAAGCATGATATTGTTAAGCTTCGTGTCGTTATGCGTAACTCTTAAGGGGATCCGCCCCTCGGCAAGAGCCTTTGCGCAATATTCCATGTCCTGCTTATGAGCCCTGAAAAATTCGATCTCTTCGGCAACGCCCGCGGCGCGGCCGCAGATATCTTCCTCCACGGCGCGCTCGAACGTCTCATATCTTTTTGGAGTATTATGAAAATCAGGGATCGTCTCAACCAGCTGCGATGCGTCGAATCCGGCCATCTGGCCCGAAAAGCTTCCGAACGCCACGCCGCTCTGATAAAAATCATCTGTATCGCGAACCTTGTCAAGGCTGACGGAATCAGTTATGAACTTGTACATTCTCCAGTAGCTTCCGATGCTGTCCTTATAATAAGCGATGCCTTCGCGTGTACGGACCGGATTAAGGGTCTCCCTTTCGGGATCTCCTCCGCGGGCAATGATCTGCTCACGAAGATAATCGGTAACGAGTACCACATTCTTCATCAGCGATACGGGATCCTTGAAAACATCGTTGTTCATTCTCTGAAGGATGTATTTCTTCTCTTTGTCCCCATCCTTGCATATAACAAGAAAAGTATCGTTGATATGTCCGTTTCCGTATTTCTCGCAGCTTACGGCAGTCTCGGGAAAATCAAACGCTTCCAGAGCTTCAAGCTTTTTGGAACATAATTCTTCACGTGTCATTTTAATTCCTATCCGTGATCACCACAGCTTATCGGGATATACTCCCTGTGCCTTTAAGGCGCTGATAGCGTTCACAACATTTTCTTTGTCTTCCTTGTAGGTTACGCCGAACCACTTATCCCTGCTGCGAAGAACCCTGACTGTCGCTTCGTTCTTCTTAAGGAGTTCCTGCACCGCTGTCGGGAGGTAATGCTCGCTCTTCATGGGATTTAACGGTACTTCGGTCTCCAAAAAACTTAGGAAAGACTTTTCGAGCTCACCCAAAATGCTCTTTCTGAATCCCCATAAGTTCATGGAAACCGTGAGGTCGGGCGAAATGTCCTGCCAGGTTTCGCCTCCGTCCTCAGAAAAGGCGGCAGAATCGCCTTTTTTGATGATCTTTGTTTTTTCTTCGATATTTACGAGATATCCGTTCTCGTCAACGGTGCACACTCCGCGTGAAACAGAGCCGTTCTCGGTAAGAGTATTCGCAAGGATATATCCTACCATGCAGTAATCATGCGAAGCATCGTCAGTTTCAATATTTAACGCATCGTAGATCATCTTGAATGCTTCCGGACCATAGTAGTCGTCGGCATTGATAACCGCAAAAGGCTCGTCGATCGCATCCTTTGCGCACCAGATCGCATGACCTGTGCCCCACGGCTTTGTTCTGCCCTCGGGAACGCTATAAGCTGCGCCGGGCAGCTTATAGAGCTCCTGATAGACATAATCAACATCAACCACTTTTGAAATACGGTCTCCGACAGTTTCCTTGAATTCTTTTTCGATCTCTTTCTTGATGATAAAGATCACTTTCTTAAAACCGGCCCTTAGCGCATCGTAGATGGAGAAATCCATTATGATATGTCCGTGGTCGTCGACCGGATCGATCTGCTTGAGACCGCCGTAACGGCTTCCCATGCCTGCCGCCATAATGACCAATGCGGGTTCTTTCATGACTTATTTCTCCTCTCCGGGCTTGCTGTTCCTTAATTTGTCCATGTAGAATACCTGGCCGCTGACTCTGGACTGTTCCGCGGCGTAAGCCATAAGATGGCTCTCTACCGACTGCTCTATGCCTGAGCGTATCTGCACAGTTTCTCCCTTATGCTCAAGGGCTGTGAGGAAGTCCATGGTCAGACGGTAGTCGCCGCCGCCATGGAAGCCCTCTTCGCTGTTGACATCAACCTTGCGAGTTTCGCCCTCGTAAAGATAATTGGAAGAATACTTGGTAACTGTAATGAAATCCTCGGAGTCATCACCGCAGATGTCTCCGTTCTCGCACATAACCTTGATGGTCCTGTGCATCTTGTTCGTAAGGCCGCTCAGATGGAATGTGGCCGTTACGCCGTTCTCAAACTCGATATCCGTAACCTGGTTGTCACATACGTTATTGTCGCAGTCAAATACACAGCGGCCGTAAGGACCCTCACGGAGAGCCTTTAAGATGCCTTCCTCGGTCTGATCCTCGGTAAGTACCGTTGCGGGCCATGCACCCTTGATCGGAAGATATGCTTTCTTTCCGTCAAAACGGCACTCATCCGCGCAGGGACAGTCAAGACATCTCGCAGCAGCTCCCTTCGGTGCGTTTTCCTTCCTGAAGTAGGAAAGATTACCGAAGGAGGATATCTTTTTGCAATTGCTGCCGACCAGCCAGAGAAGGATATCCATATCATGACAGGACTTCTGCATGATGATGGGGCTGGACAGATCCGAGTTGCGCCAGTTTCCGCGAACGAATGAATGAGCCATATGGAAATTGCCCACATTCTCCGCGTGCTGAATGGTAATGACTCTTCCGAGTTCTCCGGAATCAATGATATTCTTGATCGTCGAGAAGAATTTGGTATAACGAAGTACGTGGCAAACGACTATCATTACGCCCTTTTCCTTGGCCTTGTCGCGTATCTCGATGCACTCGCGCACATCGGGCGAGATAGGCTTCTCGAGCAGGATATCATAGCCGAGGTCCATGGCGGCCATAGCATGCTCATAATGATCTCTGTCCATGGTCGCCAGGATGATCGCGTCAGCGACCTTCCCCAGTTTATAGAACTCCTTTACATCGGAGAAAGACATATCGGACGGTATTTTAAACTCTTCGCAGGCAATCGCGCGTTTTTCTTCGCTTATGTCGACTACCGCAACTATTTGAGCTCCGGCTTTTTCGTAGGCATATTTGGCGTATATCATGCCTCTCTGCCCCGCACCGATTATTGCAAGTTTCATTTTACTCCCCTTTTCTTAAGCAAGAATATTGCTCCGCCGATAAGAGCAGCTCCGCCTACACCGCCGATGATCCACCAGATCGCGTTGCTCTTGGACTCCTTGGGCTCCTCGCGCTTTGCGGGTGCCTCTGTGGGCTGCGCAGGTGTGCTCTCGGTATTTGACGATGTCTCGCTCTTTCCGGTATTTTCGTTTGTATTATCTGCAGGCGCCTCTGTAGGTTCGGGCTCATCAGCCTTTGCCGCGCCTGTATGGATCGTGTAAAGCTCATACGAACCGTCGTCCCAGCACTCCCTGTTGGCAAGCCATACAATGTCGTGACGCGCATCGGATGTATTGATCTTTACGCAAACCGTATAATCTTCCTCTGTCAGATCGGCAGGGATGTTAAGCTTCATGTCTGTTGTTGTTCTGCCGGGAAGCCAGTTCCTCATATCGAGGCCTTCCTGCTTCTCTTCATAACAAACGTTCCCGAGGACATCACGAAGCTGAAGTGTAATGTCGCAGTTGTAGTAAATAGGAGCTACGCCGTAGTTGATCCAGGTAACCGAAAGAGGATTCTCGGCGCCGGTGATCAGCTGATCGGGCTTGGTGATGCTGTAAACTCCGTAGTTATATCCCATAGTCGAGAACATGGTCTCGATGTTGTATCTCATCTCCTCGTACTCGGGATTGTTTGTCTTGTAGTCGCATGCCGAGCAGGGACCGAGCCATGTGGTATGGCTGTCTCTGATCTGTCCGAGAACAGTAGCGATATTCTCGTTCAGGGCGTTGGTGCGGAAGTCACCGTTAGCGAACTCACCGCCCGAGTAATTAAGCTTCCACCAGTCGGGCATAGCGCTGGCCGCGATGTCTTCAGGTGTGGAGCCGGGCATATCGGTATTACCGGACGCAGCCCACTCAAGGAAAGTAGGTGTGCCGCCGTCGCTCGTTACGCCGAAGATATCGTTGTAGAGACCCCAGTTGTTCTCAGCCGCAACCGCATAAGGCTTTCTGATGCCGACACGAACGTTATGGAACGCGTCAACATATGCCTGCATGTACTGCTGCGCAAGCGCGGGATCGGGGAACTCACCCGTTCCGGTAGGCCATGTATGGAACTCTGCCCAGTGTCCGAGCGAGCCGACTTCTACGTAAGCGCAGATTGAAGGATCGTCATAGCGCTCCGCGAAAGCCTTGATCGCATTGGCATGATACTCAAGGAGCTTTGCGCTCTTATAGTTGGGTGAGAAGCCTACGCCGCCGAGCAGGTCTCTGATGGTCTGCCCGAGGTACCATGTTCCGGGGCCCTCGCCCTCTGCGTTTTCCTCTTCGAGCTCGTCATAGAGCCACTGAGGGATATCCATTCTCTTGATATTGGGATCACCGTTAACAATGTTAGGGTTATCCATTACGAAACGGAATACCATGCGGCAGCCCTGGTCCTGCCATTTCTTGAACTGGTACTGCTCTTCGATCGCGTCGAACGCATACTCGCCCTTAACGGGTTCAAGCTCGCTCCACTTGATATCGACGTAGATAAGATTGTGTTCCGCTGCGATGGTATCAACATCACCCTCGTAAGTGTCGGCCCAGCCGACCCATCCCTTGAAGGGATTGTTATGGAATCTGAAATCAGCCTGAGGGTAGAACATGCCTTCCTCGCGGTTCTCCTCGATCGTCTTTGAAACGTTGAGGTAACCCTCTGCGGGAAGAATGTACTCACCGTTGTTTGAATTCGCGGCGATTTTTACCTGATTGGGATTTCCGATGTCAGACAAATAAAGCTGCATAAGCACATTATCCGTCTCATAATTCATGTAAACGCTCACGCCGTCATTGGCATGTGAATTATCACCCGTTACAGCGTAGAGCTGACCTTTTTCGATAACATAATCAACACTCTCACGGTCATCGTACTTGTAGCCGGTGTCGCCGGTGCTGATGTAATAAGTATTCACGGTTGAAAGATCTCCGTTGCCGAGGATCATGGTGTAGAGCTTTTCATCCGACTTGATCGCAACGAGGTTAACGTTGCTCTGATGTCTCGCTGTGTTGCATACTGCGTTCCAGTCAGAGAAATCAAAATCCTCTGCCGTGATGTCGAATGTGATCCCGTACTTGGGAACCTTTGCGAAGGAACCGTTCATATCGTCTCTGGCGGGAGTAAAGCCTTCGGGAGTCTTGCGCTCGTAGGTAGCCTCATCTGTCTGGACGTCGTTTCTGTCGATGCAGACATAGAGATCGTCGCCGATGGCTTCGGTGAACTCCTGCATGGTTGCAATGGGAACAATGTATTCCGCGCAATATGTTCCGGGCTCGGAGGTCTTTGCGAATACCTTGTCGAAGCCTTCAACATACTGCTTCTTCATGTTCCACTCCAAAATAACAGCATCAGTTGTGTAGAACATCTCGAGATTTCTGTCGGGGCCGTATGAATACCAGTCCTGGAACAGAACATCTCCTGTGTAATGAGTCGCATATCCGCTGTGGATAAAACCGGTACGGTCATCATTGTCGGTACCGATGAAAAGACTCGTTGTGTAGGCTGCCGATGATTCGGGATCGGTCACGCCTTTGATGTAAGTCATTACATAAAGATTGTCATTGTCACGGATCGCGTAAAGGTCACCGAGAGACCCTTCGCCGTGTCCGATGGGCTCAAGTCCTGCCCAGTCGCTGTCATCACCGTCAAGAGTGATGACCGGCATAGCCTCAGTAAGAGGTGCCGTAACTTCGAGGAAAACTTCCTCGTCAGGAAGATCGGGATCGATGTCCGGCAGATATTCCTTGCCGTCCTTGATGCGAACGTAGTAAACATCATCTCCGCCTTCGAGCATCGTGGTAGGGATCACAACCTCAAAACCGTCGCCGGCCTTGTAGAAGTTCTTGATCGGAGTACCTGTGTCGATCCTCTTTCCGTCTTTTAATTTGAATATGCTTCCGTTGGCCTTTAATTCGTAGGTTGCGGAATCGGTTTTGATATAAACCGAGAAATTATCGCTGAGCGCCTTCGCCGAAGCATGGATATAGAGGTTCTCGTGATCTGTTACAGCCTTGAAAGCCGTAAGGTTTGAATTCTGATTAACAGCATCATAGATCAGAGCGCCCCACTGATTCTTTGTTCCGGCAAACTCCTTTGAAGCAATGTAAGCTTCGAGCTCTGCGGGAGTCAGTCCGACGATCTCGTCGGAAACGCAGTCCTCGATCGCGGGAACCGGAAGATACTCTCCGACCGTCATAGGACAATCGGCTACATCTGCCCAGTTCGCAACAGTAGCTGCATGGATGCCTATGGAAGAGGGATCTCCCAGGTCGGCAAGCGAGAACGCGAATTCGAGCGTCTTCTTGTCGCTTGAGAGTGCACGATCAACCGGAGCGGGCATACCGATCAGGCCGTCCCATTCACCCGAATCTCCTTCATACTTGTAAAGGATATCCGTTTCAAGAAGATAATCGGCACCGTTAAAATACAGGTGGTTAGTGGCGTCACCGTCTGTATCGAAATAAATGTGCCAGGTATCAAAATTGGCTGCTGTGGAAAGAACCATCTTTCCATATAACATGCCGTCCTTGGTAAATGCGGAAAGCTTGGTAATGATACCTCCGCCGCTGAAAACGGGAGTAATGTAGTTCCAGTCCTCTCCGTTTCCGTCAATTGTGATCTGTACATCGCCGGCTTCCTGAGCGCGGGCCGGGATCACTCCCGGCTGCCACGCCGTAAGGACGATCGCGAGTACCGCGATCATAGCTATCCATTTCTTAAGAAGCCGTACTCCATCCCTCTTATTCATAGACTGTCCCCTCATACGCTGTCCGAATGACAGCGATAATAGCTTAAATTAGTGGTTATAACCGTTAACCTTGAAGAACTCGTCGAGCTGCTTCTGAACCTCAGCTACATACTGATCGATGCCTGCGTCCTTGAGCTCCTTGACAGCTGCGTCATAGTTGGAATCGAAATCAACAAAACCGCACTCAATGGGAGTGAACTTCTGGTTGATGATCTCGTTGATCTTGGTCTCGATTTCTTTTACGTTCTCGTTGTTGAAGTGGAATGCGATAACATCACTGGTCTTAGCGCCGTCATCCCATGAATCGTACATCTTAATGAAATCTTCTGTAACATCGGAAGTGAACATGGTGTAGTTAGCGTTACGGAACATCCACTCATAGAAGTAACCCTCAAATGCGGGATCGTTAAGAACGATACGGCCGTCCTGAACGGTATAGTTCTCACCCTCGGGTCCGTACAGAGCGAACAGATAGTTGTCCTGGTTCTTGTACAGCCAGTTGAGGAACTTCATAGCGCCTGCAGGGTTCTTTGAGCTGTAAGGTACGCAGAGAACTTCGCCGCCGCAAGCGGTAACATACTTATCAGCTGTAGGATTGAGCAGGTAGCTCTTAAGTACAGCATTGGGATCATTTGAACGTACGGAAGCGATGATCTCGTTTTCCTTGCCGAGTGAACCCTCTACCCAGAGGTAGGTACCCTGCTGCATACGTGAATCACGCTCGTTGTAGTTGGTGGTAAGCTCGTCTCCGTAGAGGCCTGCTTCGTACATGCTCTGGTTGAACTTAGCAACCTTCTTGAATGCTTCTGTCTCAAAGTAGCAGTATGCTTTTCTTGTATCCTCGCCGTAAACAACGGAATCGCCGTATGCACACCATGTGTACTGCTCGTCAGCAAAGTTTCTGGTGAGTGGCTTAAAGATGATATCTGCGGGTCCGTTAAGCTCGGGATGCTCATCATGTGCCTTTTGTGCAAATGCCTTAAGATCGTCAGCAGACTTGATCTCAGACATACCTACATCCTCAAGAACGTCCTGACGTACGCAAACAAGCTGGAACATGCAGGATGAAGGAGCGTAAGCCGAAGGAATACCATACTGGATACCGTCTACAATACCGCCTGCAAGCTGAGACTCAGGGAATACCTTGAGCATATCGGGGCAGTTATCCTTGATGAGCTGTCCGATATCCTGGCACTGCTTCTTGTTAACCATTGTTGAAAGATCCGGAAGTCCGTCCCAGTACAGATCGATGGGCTCGCTTGCTGCAAGAAGAACGTCCTTCTGCTCCCAGTACACATCCCAACCCTTGTAGATGAGCTTTACCTGGATGCCTGCCTCGTCTGCAAGACGGGGATTGAGCTGGTTGTTGATGAAGTTAGCCATCGCGTCGGTCTCTTCACCGGGATAGAGAATAACAACCTGTGAAACCTCACCGGGTGTGCTATTGTCGGGTGCCTGTGTCGTGGTGCTGCCTCCGTTGTTCGAAGGTGCCTGTGTTGTTGTGCTTCCGCCGTTGTCGCCTGAAGGCTGATCTGCCTTCTTACAGCCGGTGAATGCTGTCAGTACCATAACTGCAGCTAACAACATTGCCAATAATCTTTTTTTCATAATTTTCATACCCCTCCTTATAGGTCCTTGTGAAAAATATATTCAAACGGATGCTATATCCGCTTGATATCAATGAGTTCCTCATTCCTTTACCGCGCCGGTCATGATACCGTCTACGAAGTACTTCTGAACGAACGGATACAGGAAAATGATCGGGCCGATCGTGATGATCGTAACGGCCATCTTCATGGTCTCGGTAGGAAGCTTGATATTCGCTCCCTGCGGGATCTTACCGCTGCTGACAGCGGTGATCTTTGACATTACGTTATACAGGATGAACTGCAGCGGACGTTTCTTTCTGTCGTCAATGAACATCAGGGCGTTCCACCATTCATTCCAGTAAGCCAGCGTATACATCATGCCGACTGTGAGCATCGCCGTCTTATTAAGAGGCAATGCGATTTTCCACCATATCTGGTACCAGTTGGCTCCGTCCAGCTTTGCCGACTCGTAAAGCGATATCGGAACCGAATTGAAATAAGTCCTCAGCAGGAACATGTTCCATACGCTGAACATCGAAGGAAGTACCAGCGCCGCGTAAGTATCGCCGAGATGATAGAAATTTCTGCAAACGATGTACCACGGGATCAGTCCTGCGGAGAAAATGATCGTAAAGTTACAGAAGAACGAGATCGCGTTCCTGTACTTCAGATCCTTGATCGACAATGCGAACGAAATCATGCTCGTAACCAGCATTGCGCCGAGTGTTCCGACTACGGTGATACCTATAGTAACCAGATAGGATCTTAAAATACCGGTCCTGGATTCCTTATCGATAAACAGATACTTGTATGTATCAAGGCTTATGCCCACTCGGGGATTCAGGTTATTCTTAAGATCCTCTATGGTATACAGGCGCGGGATTATCGAGAATCCTCTCTGCGTTGTAGCGAAATTATCTGTAAACGATCCTGCCAATACGATAAGCAGCGGGTAGAGACATACGATCGCGATCAGTCCGATAAATGTTACTGCAAATATCTTTACCAGCTTATCACCTGCCGAAGAATGGATCCTGTTTTGTCTTCTTAATGCTCTCTTTTCATTCATCAGAACAATCCCTCCCCTTCATTTATTTTCTTGGCGAAATGGTTCGAGATCGTAACAAGGATCAGACCAAGTACCGACTGCATCAGGCCTATCGCGGTGGAATAACTGTATCCCAGACTCTTCATGGCCGAATATACGTAAGTATCGATAACCGCAACCTCTTCGTAAAGCAGCGAGTTATTGCCTACGATACCGTAGATCATACCGAAATCTCCGAAGAAGATTCGTCCGATACTCATCAGAACAAGTACAATTACCGTAGGTTTTAACAGCGGCACAGTGATGTACCATATCCTCTGGAACCTGTTCGCTCCGTCTACGGTCGCCGCTTCGTAAAGCGATGGATCGAAGTTGCTCATTGCGGCCATGTATATGATCGAGTTATATCCGCACCATTTCCATACATCTGCCGTGATGATGATAGCCTTCCAGTACTTAGGCTCCGCGTACCAGCGGATCCTGTCGTGTCCGACCGACTCAAGAACTCTGTTCACGATACCCGAACTGTTCGAGAAGAATGCGAAGATGATTGCTCCTACTACTACCCATGAAAGGAAGTAAG
>CAMZAI010000029.1 GCA_947304065.1 uncultured Clostridia bacterium
CTCTTCTCCCGAAGAATTCACAACCGTTTCCGTTTTGGATGTTTCGCTTGTTATCTTCGTACGTTCAACGGTCACATAAGTAGGGATGTCGTATTTGCGCTTGATAGTAAAGCTTCCCTGCTTAATGTAATCTTTTGCCTCTTCCTTGCTGTAAACACTCTTCAGCTGGGACTTTAAGCTTCCTGAACGGATCGCGCCCACGATGGCGCCGATACCTGCCGCGATAGCGCTCCAAAGACCAAACTTGAAGTTCTTTGCTGTGGATGTCTGATCCGCAAATGCGGTAAACGCACCAGCATAATCATTATTTCTCAGATACGGAATGACCTTATCTTCAACCGCATCCAAAACACTTCCGTCGAATACTTTCTTTGCTTCGCCTCTGGTTGCGAATGCATAGTCTCTGTTGCCTACTTCTCCGTTGTCACAGAACAGCAGAAGGATCGTATCCTGCGAATAATCGCTGACAAGATCTGCTGCATATCTTGCTGCCGCCGAATCTCCGAACTGTGAATAAGACTCGGGTACCGCATTCTCGGTAACAACAACCACATCCATATCAAGCTTTTTGCTCGAACTGTCCAGCGCGTCTTCGATATTCGATCTCTGACCTGAACTTATAAGTCCCGCCCTGTCATCGAGTCTTGCCTTGCCTGATGTTGCTGCAAACACGCTTACGGAAGAAAAAGCGGTTAAAAGCAGCACAAGAATTGTAAATAATGCTCTTTTTTTCATGCTCTTCCCTCCTTTACAGTAAATGGATCAGGAAACCGATCACAAATGTAGCGACAGCTACGCCTATTCCGGTTCCCCATGCGATCTTCTTCTTCAAACTCTCATCGCACGGAAGATCTCCGACGAACTTGCCGGTCTGGCCGTTCATCGCGAAGATGTAATTATTGCCCTTCCAGCTGGTGTTCAGTATCCATACGGGAAGCAGGGCGTATCTTGCTGTACCGTTCTTGAGGCTGATATTGCTGTCGGCGACCTCAACGGAGCTGTAACCCGAAACGGTCTCGCCGAAAGTCTTTTCCGTCGATCTCTTTACACGCGCATTCACACGCTCGGCGTCATCCTCGGCGGTGACATCGTAGCGGTCAGCCATGTAACCTGCCATATATGCGGTCTGGAACGGAACAGCCTGTGACAGATCGAAGGGCTCGAGTGATTCAGTGAGCTTATCGTCGATCTTCTTTGATCCGTCTACAGGAATGTTCTCGAACTCGAGTGATCCGCTTCTGAACACGAGGTAATGCTGAGTCTCGGTAACTCTGTAATCACCCTCGTTATGGCTCTGAACGGTCGTGCACTTATACTGCATGCTGGCCTCTGCCTTCGAATCGAAGATCCAGTAAGGAACATACACGCCCTTGATCTCGTCGATATGGTTCTGGTTAGAGAATACCGAAGAGAGCAGCTTCTTGCCCGAAAGATGCTTTGTATATTCAGCCTTCGCAGCCTTTTTATCAAGCTTGAAGGGAATGATGAGCTCGGGTTTAAGATCGCCTTTCAGATTGCCCATCATGACGATCGGATTGTCGCAGTAAGGGCACTTCGAAGCCGCGGTGGTCTCGTCGGTCACGATCTGCGCGCCGCAGGACTGGCAGCTGTAAACAGCCATTCCGGCGTTGTCCGAATCGGACCATGTATCCGTAGAGGCAGTCTGCCAGGAAAGGTTCTCCTCTACCTGACTGTCAAGTGCTTCGTCCAGCTGCTCGAACACAGACATCTCGAACTCGCTCTCGCAGAAGGGGCACTTAACCTTGCCGACATTGGCGTTGAATTCGAGCTTGCCGGCACATGCAGGGCATTTATACTCTAATAATGCCATCCGTAAAGTCCTCTCTTTCTGTTTCTGATTAAAATATCGGGCAGGATCGCTCCTGCCCGAATTGAAAGTTCTGAATTATTTATCAGGGCTTGGGTGTTGCGCAGTTGCCGCAGAAGTTACCGGTGTTGGTAGCTCCGCACTTAGGGCATACCCATGCGCCTGCGGGAGCGGGCTTGGGAGTTGCGCACTGTCCGCAGAAGTTGCCTGAATTGGTAGCGCCGCACTTAGGGCATACCCATGAATCAGCCGCTGCCTGAGTAGCCTGCTGCTGAGCTGCCTGGTTGAAGAAGCCCTGTGCTGCCTGAACGGTACCCATGTTGTTAACCATGTTAACGCCCATCAGACCTACTGCTGCGCCTGCGGAATTGTTCGCTGCGTCAACCATAGCCTGGCCTGTCTGACCAACAAGGTGAGCGCCTGCCATTCCGGGATCCTTGAACGAAGCGTTGAACTGAAGCTGCTTAATTCTCTTCTCATCCTCGGGATCAGCGGTGATCGAGTTGATGCTGAAGGAAGCCAGCTGAAGTCCTCTGGTGTTTGCCCACTTCTCAGCGAGGCACTCCTTAAGAGCCTGCTCAAGCTCAAGGGTGTGGCCTGCGATAGCGCTGTAACGGATGCCCTGCTCAGAGATCTTCGCGAATGCGGGCTGAAGAGCTGCAAGGAGCTCAGCCTTAAGAGTCGAATCGATCTCGGAACGATCGTAAGTATTGGCAACGTTGCCGCATACGTTCGTATAGAACAGGATGGGGTTGGTAACCTTGTAGGTGTAGATCGCGTTCATGCGCATTCCGATATCCATATCCATGTTCGCGTTCGCGTCAACAACACGGAAAGGAACGGGTGCGGGAGTACCGATCTTATTGTCGATGATCTCCTTTGTATTGAAGTAGTAAACTCTCTGATCCTTTGCTACGTCGCCGCCGTAGGTGATACGTGCGCCGAGCTCCTTAAATGTAGCGAGGATGCTCTCTCCGAGCTTGCCTGCAAAAATACTGGGTGATGACGAAGAATCATAAGTAAACTGACCGGGCTCAGCACAGATCTCAACAACCTTACCCTGATCAACGATGATCATACACTGACCATCGGCAACAACGATACCGCTGCCGTTCGAGATAACATTATCGTTACCCTTATTGCCGCCCTTTGTCATCTTTGTACCTCTGACAACGAGCACATCCTTGTCAATAGCGTCGCATGTGAAGAATTCCTTCCACTGATCCGCAAGAGTTGAGCTTACTGAGCTTAATGCTGCAGCTATAAGTCCCATAGTTACATTCTCCTTTCAAAATCGTGTAGCTTTGTTGGGTTTTCACCCACTGTTAACTATTTTATCTGTTTTCGAAAAGATTTTCAATCCCCTAAGAGAGTTATAAGTTGTGTTTTTCCCCGCAATGCTTTATAGTTAATAAAAGATTAATAATTAACGAAAGCATATGCATTGGGAGGATAAAAAGGCATGGGAAAGAAGTCGATAAAAGAGAACAAAAACATATACCAGAAGAGCCGTGAAGCGCTCGATCTGACGCGTGAGAAAGCCGCCGATCTGCTGGAATTCATATCAGACGACCGCATCGAAAAGATCGAGAGCGAGAAGTCCTATCCTCATCCCGATGAGATCGTCGCTATGGCGAAGGCATACAAGAATCCTTCGCTCTGCAACTACTACTGCGCCAACGAATGTCCTATCGGAAAAGCGACACGCGTACCGCAGCTGCAGCTGAAGGAACTCTCCACTATCGTGCTTGAGATCCTGAACTCCCTCGACCGCATGGACGATGAAAAAAGCAAGTTCATCAATATCGCAGTTGACGGCAAGATCACGGACGACGAGATCACCGATTTCGCTAAGATCAAACGCGAGCTCGACAAGATCTCAGTATCCGTAAGCTCCCTGAAGCTCTGGATCAACCAGACCATAGCAGACGGCAGGATCGATATCGATAAACTCTCCGCAGCGGAGAAAGAACTGAAATAAACTAATACACATAAAAAACACAGGGACGGGTTTTGCACCGTCCCTGTTTCTTACTCTATAGGTTCGAATCTCAGTCTGATATCAGGCAGAGATTTAAGTGTATAGTAATAGTTCTCCGTCCAGTCTTCGCCCTGTGAAGGATCGTTTACGCCATCTGCCGGAGGTGCAAAGATCTTCAGATCGAGCTTTGTGCCTGCCGGTATCTTTTTGCCGTAGAACGCGGGCATGAAATCAATGAATTTTGCGCCCGGCGCTTTGTAGAACCAGCGTCCGTTGAGCTCAAGCATAAGATTCGCATCGACCAGATCGCCCGTAAAGTTCGCCTCGGCAAATACGGGATCTCCCTCCATATCGAGCTCCATAGCGATACCCTCGGCGTCCTCGCTTCCGCCCCAGCGCAGCTTAACGGGCAGTTCCGTGCTGCCGCAGTCCTCGCATCCCGGCTTAAAGTAATCATCGTCGATCATATCCCTGTATACGGGAAGCAGCGGCCACTCTATGCCGTTCGCGGTATTGCTGGGATCGGTGAATTCAAGTCCCAAGCGTCCGTCATCCCTGAACTGATAGAGAGTTACGCCTGCGCAGCTGTGGTCGGGATCATTCTTGAGCATCTCATAGAATTCCTTCAGTATCGTAACCTGTCTGTAAGGGCCGGTTACATCGCCGTCCACATTGAGCTCCGAGAGCACAAACGGCTTCTCTACACCATATATTTCCTTATAGCGCTTGTACGTCGCTCTCATCCTGTCGTAGACCAGCTTGTTGCCCATCAGCCTGTGCTGGCTGTTGGTCTTCTCCGCGACCTCGTAAGGCCAGCCCCAGTTGAGCGCGATATAGTTGTCCATGGACCAGATATCTGTCACTCTTCCGGCCTCCATGAACTCCTCTTCTTTTTCGATCACCGGATTTGCTTCATCAAAGACCATTCCGGCGCAGAGGATCATCTTTACATTCGGTGCATGTTCCTTCATGATCTTCGTAAATCTTACGAAATGATCGGCGATCTCCTGACTGGATGAGCGTTTGGTATAGGCGAACCAGTCTCCCGTGCATTCATGGTTCAGTCTCAGCATCATCCTGCCGTAGGGCTTCAGATCCTCTGCTATCGCTGCGATCTGCTCATCGCTCACTTTCGTATCGCAGGTGAGCGTCAGGATGACATCCTGGCCGTGCCTGCGCACATCCTTCATGCAGGTAAAAGGCTCACCTTCACGATTCCCTTCAAGTCCTCCCCTGTAAGGGAAATAGTTGTCATAAGCATAGTCCCATGCAAACCCTACTTCCTGATCCTTAAAGGCGTCCTGCGCTCTTGCGGGCCACTCTTTGTCGAGAGGATAATAGCAATACATGAGATTGATCGCGCGATGCGGCCTGTGCATCTTGTTCAGGATATAGTCCTGATCCACATAGAAGCCTCTCTCGCTGCCATCGCCCAAGTCTACCGCGCACTTCGCGGGCGTAAGTCTGATCTTTTCAATTTTCCCCATTCTTATCCCTCACTCTGTTTTATTTCCCTAACCTGTCTATACGCAGGATTACCATGATCTGACATCAATGGCCTTACATCTGGTGCTTTACGATGGTATACTCGTTGCCCCGTCTGTAAAACGGGCACTTATAATGAGGATCCTCGGCCATCTTCGCGAGATCGTCCTCGTCAAAATTGGTCTGAGTACAGTAATACTCCTCATACTCCTCGTCATACTCATAGTACATGCAGTCGTCGCAGGATACTACCGTATTTTTTTGAGCCATATTACATTCCTTTCAAGATGCTACTTCTTTTTATGCCTGTCGGCGTTGCGCTTCCTCCCGTCGCTGCGTTCGCTTGACCCAAAGCTTTTTCTGCCTGTCACAAGTGTTTTATTCTGCGCTTTATTCTGAGACTTATTATGCGGTTTATCCGGCTTTTTCCCCTCGTGTCCCAATCTCTCGACCTTTCTCGGAGGAATCAGGCATTTCGAATGATCGAACCCGATCAGATCCGCCCTGCCGCATTTAAGCAGCGCTTCCTTTACCAGCTCGTAATTCTCAGGCTTTCTGTACTGTATCAGCGCCCTCTGCATCGCCTTCTCGTGCGGCGACTTCGGGATATAGACCTTCTGCATCGTACGCGGATCGAGTCCGGTATAATACATGACGGTCGAGATCGTCGAGGGAGTCGGATAAAAGTCCTGTACCTGCTCCGGCATGTATCCGAGGTCTCTTACCGCCTCTGCGAGCGCGATCGCGTCCTCGAGCGTCGAGCCCGGATGCGAGCTCATCAGATATGGAACGGCGAACTGCTCCATGCCGAGCGACTTGTTCACCCTCTCGTACATTTTCAGGAACGACGCATATACTTCAGCCTTCGGCTTTCCCATAAGAGAGAGCACATTCGTCGAAACATGCTCGGGAGCGACTCTCAGCTGTCCGCTCACATGATACTTGCACAGTTCGCGCAGGAACGCCTCTCCGTCCGGATCGGCGAGGATATAGTCAAACCTGAGTCCCGAACGCACAAAGACCTTCTTTACCTTCGGTATCTTACGCAGTTTCCGGAGCAGTTCCAGATAGTCTTTATGATCAGCGTGAACGTTCCTGCATACCTCGGGAAACAGACACTGCTTGTTCGGACATACGCCCTTCGTCAGCTGTTTCGAGCATGCAGGCCCGCGGAAATTGGCCGTAGGTCCGCCCACATCGTGTATATAGCCCTTGAAATCGGGCATTTCTGTCATGCCCTCGGCTTCTTTTATCAATGAATCGTGGCTGCGTACCTGCACTATCCTGCCCTGATGGAAGGTCAGTGCGCAGAAGCTGCAGCCTCCGAAGCAGCCTCGGTTGCTGGTCAGTGAGAATTTGATCTCGCTGATCGCGGGAACTCCTCCTTCAGCATCGTATGACGGATGGTAGTCGTTCATATAGGGCAGCTCATAGACATCATCGAACTCCTCGGTAGTCAGCGGTCTCTGGGGCGGATTCTGGACCACATAGCGGTTCACGCCGTACTGCTCGATGAGCGGCTTTGCGGTCACAAAATCCGTATTTATATACTGCGTGTAAAAGCTCTTCGCGTATGCTGCACGGTCTGCAGCGACGGTGTCGTAATCGGGGAGCATAATGCCTTCGTTTACCGATGAGATATCCCTGGTCTTGTATACCGTGCCCCTGACAAACGTGATGTCCCCGACATCGATGCCCGAAGCGAGCGCGTCCGCGATCTCCACGATCGCCAGCTCTCCCATACCGTAGATGAGCAGATCTGCTCCCGAATCAAGCAGTATCGAACGCTTCATCTTATCCGACCAGTAATCGTAATGCCCGAGCCTTCTGAGAGATGCCTCTATCCCACCGATCACGACCGGCACTCCCTTGAAGCGCTTCTTGATCAGATTGCAGTATACGACGGTCGCGTAATCGGGGCGCCTGCCGGTCTTGCCGCCGGGAGTGTAGGCGTCCTGCGAGCGGTGCTTTTTATTGACCGTATAGTGATTGACCATGGAATCCATGTTCCCGGCGCTGACCAGGAAGCCGAGCTTCGGGCGTCCGAACAGCGCCACGCTCTCAGCGTCGGTCCAGTCGGGCTGCGAGATGATCGCGACCCTGTAGCCGTGTGCTTCGAGCACCCTGCTGATTATCGCGGGGCCGAAGGACGAATGATCCACATAGGCGTCGCCTATAACATATACAAAATCGATCTCATCCCAGCCGCGGGCCGCGACATCTTCGGGACATACAGGAAGAAAACCCTTCATCATCATTCTCCGATCGTTGTATACTTAACCTTCGACGCAGGCAGGAATTTTGCGAGCGCCGCTTCGAAATCGCTGCTCTTGAAAGGCTTTGAGATATAGCTGTCGAAGCCCTCCTCTATGTAATGTTCGCGCGCTCCGGATATCGCGTCCGCCGTAAGGCAGATGACCGGAGTCTTCGTGTTCAGGCCGTTTTCCTGCTGTCTTATCAGATGCATGGCCTCTGTTCCGCTCATCAGCGGCATGCGGATGTCCATGAGGATCAGGTCGTAGGCCGTCTTCTCGGACTTGGCGAGTGCCTCTCTTCCGCTCGAAGCGGTATCTATATTGATGCCGGTGGCCTTTAAGAGTCCCTTTACGACCACGAGATTCACCGCTGTATCATCCACTACCAAAATGCGGGCGTCGGGTGCGGTAAACAGCGCTCTGTATCCGTTTCCGCGGTTACGGTTCTCTTCGGTACGCTTTCTGAAATCGCCGAGAGTCTCCTCTCCGACTGCCTTCTGGGGCAGCGAAACACGGAAGGACGAGCCCTCTCCGTATATGCTGTTCACGTCCATGGATCCCTTCATGAGATCCAGGAGGCTGCGGACTATCGGCAGACCGAGTCCCGTGCCCTCGATGGACTTGTTGCGTTCCTTGTCAAAACGGTCGAACTTATTGAACAGCCTTCCGATATCTTCCTCCCTGATGCCTATGCCCGTATCGGAAACATCGATGAACAGATCGATATCGTGGCCGGCGCGCTCATAAGTGACGTCCAGCTTAACATAGCCCTTTTCGGTGTATTTAACTGCGTTGTTCAGCAGATTGACAAGGATCTGCCTGATCCTCGTCTCGTCGCCGTACAGCCTGTCGGGCATGCTCTCGTCGGCGCTCCACTCAAACATCAGGCCCTTTGCCTCAGCCTTGGGAAGTATCAGATTGACTGTATCGTGAAGCATGGTTCCGAAGCTGTATTCATTCAGCTCAAGCTCCATTTTGCCCGCTTCGATCTTTGAAATATCAAGAACATCGTTAATGATGGAAAGCAGAGTCTTGCCCGAGCTGTCTATATTCTTCGCATATCCGAGTATGTTCCTGTCGGTGCATTCCCTCAGGATCATCTCATTCATACCGATAACGGCGTTGATGGGCGTCCTGATCTCATGCGACATGTCGGCGAGGAACTGCGACTTCGACCGGTTCGCCTCATCGGCGCGGCCCTTTTCCTTTTCGAGCTCGGTCAGCGTTTTTAAGAGAAGCTTGTAATCGGGCGTCTCAACTCCTATATAGAATACGTACAGACCGATCGATACTCCGAAATAATTGAACAGTATGCCCGTATGGTTGAACAGTTCTATGATGATACCGGAGATCGTGAGAAAGAACGCCGCGATCGATGTGAGAACGGCTCTCCGGTTCAGTTCCTTCCGGTATACAATGAACAGCACCGCGGAATATGTGATGAAGTACAGTTCAACTACGAACGCGATCAGATATCTGAACAGCGGATTCAGTCTGAAGCTCTCCTCTGTACCGTCCAGCACCGCGAGCTTATGAATATAGCAGATAAGGATCATAACGATCGCAAGAAGCATTATCCAGACATTCATCTTTGAGACCGCCAGCCACTGCCGTGTCCTGTTCTTAAAAAAGGTTTCGGCGTAGCGCGAGAAAAAGAATGAAAGCAGGATATTCGTGAGCAGAGTCATCAGATACAGCAGCATCGCCATGCGCTGCGGGAGATCTACAAGCTGTACTCTGCGGAGGGACTCGTCAAGACATGTGATCGTCATTCCTACGAGGATCACTATACAGAACGCAAGGAACTTCGCATTGCGCTGCTCTTTTCTCCTGTGATCGGCTGCTATCAGTACGCAAAGTACCAGATCGAAGATAAAAGCGGCAAGAGTCATCGATATATGTGTAAAAGCAAGCTGTACTTTCGGATCCATCGCCAGCCTCCTTGAGTTTAATAGAGAAATTATACCATTTTCAGCATAATAATAGAAGTACCGCAAATAACTTTACTGCCGGTAAAATAATTGCTATACTATTTATACAAACGGTGTATTCAAATCCTCCCCGCGTGATTGTATGATGGACTCAACAAAGGAAAACAGCACAGCAAACCGCATTTAAAGAGGAGGACAAAAATATGTACAGAGATTACAACGGGCAGCTTTCGGCATGGTTCACAAGTGAGTCGGCATTCAATCTTGGTTTGGAGGATTTCTCACATCTGATCGACAGCAGGAAGAACGATTTCAATTTTGCCGCGATCATCGGCAACGTACGCATGAGACTGCTCAACATCGGAGGAAAGCATGGAGCTGAAGATCGCAGATAACATCCGCAAACTGCGCAAAGACAAATCGCTTACACAGGAACAGCTGGCCACGGCCTTCGGCGTATCGATAGGCGCTGTCAGCAAATGGGAATCCGGCGCTTCGGTGCCTGACATTTCGATCATTTTGGAAATGGCTTCGTTCTTCGGAGTGTCAACGGATTATCTTCTCGGTTATTCGGCCGTATCCGAAGACCGCGAAGCCATTCATCTCCGTATCAGGAAGCTTCGCAACGAGTGGAAATTCGAAGAAGCTGCCTCGGCGGCCGAGCAGGCGATGCTCAAATATCCGAATGATTTCGAGCTGATCCATTACAGCGCCGGTCTTTACACCATCGCATCGGTTCACACGAAAAAGGAAGAGTATTTTAAGCGCGCTCATGAACTGCACGAACTTTCTATCACTCTGCTCTATCAGAACTCGGATCCCAAGGTAAACGAATGGACCATCAGGAATGACATTGCACATCTTTACCTCTGGGCCGGAAAAAACGAGACCGCTCTCGAAAAACTCCGCGAGAACAACGCGGGCGATCTCAACAGCGATGAGATCGGAATGCTTCTGATAGAGTCCGGCGATATCGAATCGGGCATGTCTCATCTGTCTTACGCTTATTACAAGCATATCGGCAAGCTTTTTGACATTACCAGGACGTTTACCGAGACCTACGCGAAGCAGAAAAAGTATAAAGAAGCACTGCATATCAGCAAGTGTCTGTACGAGCTTGCCGACAGTCTGCTGATCCCCGGGAAGATGTCTTTCATGAATGAGCTCAAGATCATGCTCCTTTCGTTCGACGCTTCCGTTTACGCGCTCTCGGGAGATCTTAAGTCCCTGGAAGAGACGCTGATCGAAGCCTACAGGCAGGCCAGGATATTTGACGCCGCTCCCGATCATTCTTTCACCAATACGAGGCATTATTACTGCAGGGAGCCTCTGACAGCCTTTTACAATTTCGGAGAAACGGCCGAAGCGGGTCTTGACGACCTGGTAAAAGACGAAAAAGAAGGCTCGCCGGTATATGAAGCGTGGCGGCGAGCCAAAATGCATGATATTTAATGCGATCAGAAACCGATCTTTTGGCGGTCTCCGATCTTTTCGCTGAATTCCCTGTCGAGGGATGCGGCGGTAAAGTCCTCTTTTTTCAGTATAAAATCGTTCCTGCCTTCAAGGGATGCCCTCAGTGCCGCCTTTGACCAGGTACGTTCATAAAGATTTCTCACAAATCGGGCGTTCGAGAATTCTCGGGCGCCCATATATTCGTCCGTAAGGGCAAGGAAATACTCTTTTGCGGCGGCTTCGAGATCGTCAGAATACGCAAAATGCTTTCTGACCATCAGCATGAATATTTCAAACAGCTGCTCTCTCGTATAATTCTCAAAATGGAGCATGATCGGCATACGGCTTCTCAAGCCCTCGTTCATCTTCATCAGACGGTCCATGTCGTCCGTGTATCCGGCCATTACCACGAGCATATCGTCGCGGTGATTCTCCATCTCGGCCACCAGCGTCGTAACAGCTTCCCTTCCGAAATCGTTGTTTCCGGGGCCGCCTTCGCTGTAGAGCGAATACGCCTCATCGATGAACAGTACCGAACCGTAGGCGTCGCGGCATATCGCCGAGGTTTTTACAGCGGTCTGGCCGACATACTCTGCCACGAGATCGCGTCCCGAATATTCAAAGAAACCGCCTTTTCTTAATATCCCTTCTTCGCGGAATATCTCGCCGAGGATTCGCGCGACCGTAGTTTTTCCGGTTCCGGGAGCGCCCGTGAATCTCATATGTATGCAGGGCCTCTCGAGCTTTTCGTTCGTTGCGGAAACCTTGACCTGCGCCACGATCTCCTTAACCCTCTCTGTGATCTTCTCCATTCCGATCAGCTCTTCGAGCGCCGCATAGCCCTTCGAGTAGGATCTGCCGAAAGCTACCACATCTTTCACATCGTCGGGCACGATATCTGCATTCCCGGGCTCCTCGCCCCTGTCGTGCATTCCTGCTTCCTGGCCGGCCTTTTTGAGCACTATCTCTATCGCTATCTTTTCCGCAGTCTTAAATCCGTAGAAACGGCCGTCGCGCTTCTCATCATGTATCTTGTCGAGTATTAACGGAATAAGCCCGGTATTGGGCACATAATCGGTCTCGTTGATGATGTTCCATACCGTCTCGAGCACCACGCATTCGTTAAGCGGCGGAACCTTCACGGTCTTCAGGATCATCGCGTCCTCGAGTATGCCCTCGATCTCATCGAGAGCCTTCTTCTCAAGGAAGGGCACCCTGAAAAGGAAAACATACTCGGACTGATAGGGCTCCATCCTCTTCAGCATCTGCCTCAGTTCTTCGGTCCTCTTGCCTTCGAGGAAATAAGAGATATCGATGCCGAGCGAGGAGTAATACCTGCTTCCGCTGTTGCTCTCCAATTGGCCTATGAAGTCGTCTACGCTCGTGCAGCCGCCCTCGTCGGATTCCTTGCCGATGATTATCTCGGCGTGATGCCCGCGATGCTCTTCGGGCTCTTCACCCTCTTCTTCGCTGCCTTCTTCCGCGTTCTCTGACTCCGCTTCCTTCTGCTCTTCCAGGGTAACGTATCTTTTCGCGTTCTCGTCGGGATCCTCGGGAAATACCCAGAGCGTGCGCAAATAATGCGACATAGAGCTCAACAGCATGCTGAATCCGCATCCTCGGTCGATCGCGAAAAGATAATTTTGCTTGATAAAAAACTTCCTTCCGCCGCGCCCGTTAAGGATCGGGAAGCTCTCTGCCAGGTCCGCGATGAGTTTCTGATATTCCGTTACTCCGTAGTACTTAAGGATCGCAATATATGTGTCGTCCAGTACCTCATCGTCGCAACCCTCTATGATTATCAGCTCAGGAACGCTCTCTTCCTCACCGAACACCTTCTTCCACGCGTTGATGACCAGCGTGCGGCAGTTTTCCTTCGTCGCGGCCTTAACGTTGTAGAGCGCAAAGGTAAAACGGTACAGGATCATCTCGCTTTCCGCAGCCTTTTTGACCTCATTTTCCAAAGACTTCCAAAAGCTGCCCAGCTCTTCGAGCCTCTCCGACGCAAATGCGTAATCCGGGCATACTCGCACATGGAACAGCTTCAGGTCCTTAGCGGTATCGGCGTCTTTTTCCTCATTTTTCTTAAATAACATGGCCTTCTCCGTTTATAACGAAGTACATGCGGTTTTTACGCCGCATGTACTCCAAAATATTATCAGATAAATATTTTACTTAAGCTTGTAGATCTTATCGAACATATCCTTTGCGGATTCGATCTCATCGGCGGTAGCGATCATCGCTGTGCCCATGTTCTCGTAAGCTTCTCTTACTGCGGGAACCGCTGCGATGATATCGTCAACGGTCAGATCCCGGATGGCTGCCGCAATGTCATACTCGGGGCTGTGTCCGTCGCCCGCAGCGAGGTAATAAAGCTCGGTGCTGGCCATGTTCCACTTACCGGTAGGAGTGATGAGCTGCGAGATAAGCTGAAGCTTGAAGCCGTCCATATAATCCTCGATCATCGGAGCGTAAGCTTCGAGCATATCGGGAGTCGTAAGGATGTCTGCGAAAGGTCCTATAACCTCGGGCGAGCGGTAAAGCTGTGCGTATACAAGTCCGTCCGAAGTAGCGCCGCAGTATGCGCCGTACGCGCCCAAAACATATCTGAACTGAGGGATGTAAACGGCGTTGCTCATAAATGAAAGGGCAACCATCTCTGCTGCAAGCTCCTTAACATCGCTGTTGTCTCCCGAATATAATGACATCAGGAATCCTGCCTGTGTGTTCATCTCAAGAGCCATCGTCTTGATGTTTTTGGACTTCTCACCGATCTTTGCTACCGTTCCGGCCTTATAAGTCTTATTCTTCTTGGGAAGGCGTGCAAGCATCGAATCAACCGACGCCTTTCTGCTTTCCTCGCTTCCTACGACTCTGATAATGCAGTTCTGGCGCTTTACAACGTTCTTCATGGAATTGCTCATTCCAACCAGATACTGCTCAAAGCCTTCGTCGCTCGAGATCGCTTCCTTGAGGAAGTTATACTCGGTAATACCGTTCAGATACCACGAAAGCGCCATCGAATAGCTCGTAGGTGCGCCTGCAGCGTACTGAAGGAGGCTGTTCACGGTGCCGGGATCCGAGTAAGTGCCTAAGGAGTACATTGCCATCTGGCCGATGTAAGCAGCATTGTAAGGATCTGTGATATCCGTATTGTAAAGCATGTCGAATACGTGATCGAGCGCCTTCTCAAGATTGTCGTTGAATGCGTAGAACGAAACAACCAGCGAAGGAACTTCCTTGCCGTTTACTTCCTGCGACGCGATGCGGGCGCTGAAGTTATTGACATACTTTCTTGCGTCGTTGGAAACCTGCTCCTGTGTACGTGTCGTGGTAGACAGACCGAGGCATCCGATGTACTCGTTCAGGTATCTAACCTGCTTCTTGTTGAGGTTCGAGATATCGAAGGAGTATCTGTAGAAGGATACGTCGCTGTCGATATTCGCGGTAACGATGGTAACGCCGTTCTTCTCTGTACGCTTTGTATCATAAACGGGAGCTGTAACGTCAAGCTTTCCGGGATCAACGGTAACAAGCTTTGCAAGCGTCTCGTCGTTGGTGCCTTCCGCGCTGTTCCACTCATTGTAAGCCTTGGTCTGCTCAACGAGCTTCTTCAGCTCCTTCTCGCTCATTGCCGCCTTCTTGGCTGCGAGCTTCTCTGCAAGAGCTGCCTCGTTCTTCTCGGCAAGACCGGGCTCGGGGGTAACTGCATAGAGAAGGTTGTTCTTATTCTTTACAACTGCCTTTTCAAAGAGAGGGAGTACCTTATTCTCGTCAAAGATCGCACCGAGCTTGCCCATGAGGTCTTCCTCAAGGATCATGCCCTCGATGTCCTGAGCCTCAATTGCGCGGGTGATCGCGGAAACTGTGGATACGCCTATACCGTTCGTATTCAGTGCAAGCTCCTCGGCAAGAGCCTCTTCCTCGAACATGCAGTCAAGTGTTTCCTTATCGAGCTCCGACTTTACGATCGCAGCAAACTGCTCGTCAACTATCTTCTTGAACTCTTCCGCACGCGAGGTGTCGGCGTCGTAAGCGTATACAAGGAACTGACGCTGATCGCCGAGGGTGTAGGGCGAAAGAACATAAGCCGAGCCGATGCCCGATGCGTTGAGTGCCTGCATTATGGGAGAGGTGATCTCATTCTCATAATTGGCAAGAAGGCTGAGTGCATTGTACTCAACATAAGAAAGATCGTCGGGAAGATCCCAGATGTAAAGGAGACGTCCCGAAAGATCCTCGGTATTGGCGGCAACGGGGAACTTGTCCTCTACGATGCCGTAATTTCCCTTGGGAACGTACTTCTCGGGAGCATGGAATTCTTCTCTCTCAAACTCGCCGAAATAGCTGTCAAATTTCTCGAGCCACTTGTCGTAGTTGATATCGCCGTATACAAGTACGGAGCAGTTCGAAGGATGATAGCACTCGTTATAGAACTTGATCAGCTGATCGTAGGTGATGTCCAGGATAGTATCCGGTACGCCGCCGCTGATATAAGCATAGTTCGAATCGGGATAAAGATGTCTGAAAACGTAATTGAGGGTGAAGGAATCGAGATCGGAAAGTGAGCCCTTCATCTCATTGTAAACAACACCGGTAACGGTAAGGGGATCGTTCACATCCTCGAGAACGTATCTCCACGCCTCACGGTAGAAGTAATTGGGATCGTTCCTTACTGCGCCGTGGAACGAGCAGTCAAGATAGTAATCCGCACCGTTCATCAGCTCCTGCTCATCGAGCGAAGCTACATAGTAGTTCGTTGACGAATGCCATGTAGTGGCATTGATGTCGGTGATGAATCCCTGTGATGACAGATCGAAGAAAACATCGAGTCCGGGATATTTCTCACTGGCTGCGCATACGGAATGCTCAAGGATATGGAGTCTTCCTGTATCATCCGAAGGCTCGGTCTTGAACAGGATGCCGAATGCTCTCTCGGGGTCGTCATTTACAAGCATATAAACCTTCGCGCCTGTCTTGTCATGCTCCCAGACCTGAAGCATGCCGCCTTCCTCTTCTTCTGCTGAAAGGATATCGAGTGTGAATCCGTGAGCCTTTGCTCCGGGTACCAGTCTGGTGCTGATCAGCATGGGTTTCTCGTCCGCGCGGACCTCTGTTCTTGCATTACCTGAACAGAATGAACCGAACGCGAGCATAAAAGCGAGAACGATCGCTGTCAGTCTCGTGAATTTTTTCATTTCTACTTCCTCCTTATAAATACTGAGAATCGATCCTTAAAAAATCACTCTCGAAGCTATTATAGTACGCGCGGCGCACAATGTAAAACTCAAATTCTCACGCAACGGATAAAAAAACTCTAAATTCTTCGAAACCGAGTTCTCATTTTACGAAAAAGAGCATATAATGGGGACATATCAGATTATACGAAAGAAAAAGGCGGTGTCTCAATGAGCTTTGTCGAATTTGAACACGTAAAGAAAACCTACCATATGGGTGAAATGGATATAGAAGCCCTCCGCGACGTGAACTTCAGCGTCGAGAAGGGCGAATTTGCCGTGATCGTAGGCGCGAGCGGCGCCGGAAAGACCACTATCCTGAACATTCTCGGCGGTATGGATACCGCCACTTCGGGACGTGTAACGCTTGACGGCGAGGACGTATCCTCTTTCAATTCTCACAGACTCACCACCTACCGCCGCCATGACATAGGCTTTGTATTCCAGTTCTATAATCTCGTTCAGAACCTCACCGCAGTGGAAAATGTCGAACTGGCCTCCCAGATATGCAAGGATCCTCTCGACGCCATGAGTGTCATAGAAAGTGTCGGCTTAAAGGACCGCGCACAGAATTTCCCCGCGCAGCTCTCGGGCGGCGAGCAGCAGCGCGTGGCCATAGCCCGTGCGCTTGCCAAGAATCCCAAGCTCCTGCTCTGCGATGAACCGACCGGCGCCCTTGATTACGCCACCGGCAAAATGATCCTTAAACTCCTTCAGGACACCTGCAGGGAGCGCGGCATCACGGTCATCGTAATCACGCACAACCAGGCGCTCACGGCCATGGCGGACCGCGTCATAACCGTCCGCAGCGGAACGATCACCGACATGCGCATGAACGATAATGTAGTTCCCGTAGAAAATATAGAGTGGTAACTAGCAGACAGCAGTTGTGCTTCGGCACGGAACGGAGAGCAATATGAATCGCAGTATGTGGAAGACGACCCTGCGCGAGATTCGCGCCAGCTTAGGGCGTTATCTTGCCATTTTTGCGATCATTGCGCTCGGAGTCGGCTTTTTCTCGGGCCTTAAAGTAACAGGTCCGGCGATGGTAAAGGTGGCCGACAGCTTCTTAAAAGACCACCGTTTCTTTGACTACCGTCTCATCTCCACCCTCGGACTCACCGAGGACGATGTGGCTGCGATCAGCTCTGCCGGCAGCGTCAGGACCGCTGTCGGAGCATATCAGGCCGACGCCGTCGTTACCAACGGTTCGAGCGAGTCAGCCGTGCGCTTCCATTCACTTTCCACCGATATCAATACGCCCTCTCTCACCGTGGGCCGTCTTCCCGAGCGTTCGGGCGAGGCTCTCGCTGACGCGCGCTTCTGCTCAGAGTCGATGATCGGACAGACGATCCGTCTTGCCGACTCGAACAGTGAAGACAATCTTGATAATTTTAAGCGCCGCGATTTTACCATCGTGGGCCTTGCATATTCCCCTCTGTATCTTAATTACGAACGCGGCACGACCTCGGTCGGCAACGGTTCTTTGAGCTACTTCAGCTTCATTCTTCCAGAGGATTTCGACATGGAAGTCTTCACCGACATCTATGTGAAGACAGATTCCGACCCCTATATCTATTCCGACGAATACAACGATCTAAAAGACGGCCTTAAGCCTTCTATGGAGACTCTCCTAACCGATCGCGCGACGATCCGCTACAACGGTCTTTATTCGGATGCGAACGAAGAACTTGAAGACGCCCGCAAAGAACTGAACGACGCAGAGCAGAAGCTCGCCGATGCGCATAAAGAGATCGAGGACGGAAAGGTCGAGATCGCTGACGGCGAGAAAGAACTCGAAGACGCAAGAGCAGAGATCGCGGAC
>CAMZAI010000030.1 GCA_947304065.1 uncultured Clostridia bacterium
GAGACGCCCGAAGGCGCAGCTGATGCGGCGGAAGAAGTTGAAGGCACATACTTCAAGAAGGACAAGCAGTTTACCGGCAAGAAGCTCACAGGCTTCGATGTTGAGGCAGGCGGCGAGGATGCGGAGTATCCGAAGGAGATCAAGGTTAAGGTTGACTCGAAGTCGATCGGAAAGTCAGGCAAGACTCTCTATCTCTACAAGGTCGACAAGTCGGGCAACAAGCTCCTTGAGACCGATGTGACCAAGATAACCGTTGACGAAGACGGATACGCAACATTTACCGCTTACGAAGAAGGCGAATTCGTTCTCTTATCGAAGGCTGCTTCAAAGAACACGGTCATCACGCTCGCTGAGCAGATCACCGTGAATAAGAGCGTCAAGGTTAAGGCAGGCAAGACGAAGAAGAACGCTATGGGTCTTGAACTTCCCGCTGAGCTTAAGGGCGCTAAGGTTGAATACTCTTCAAGCGATAAGAAGGTCGTAAAGATCAGCAAGAAGAGCGGCAAGATCACGGCTGTGAAGAAGGGCAAGGCTACGATCACCGTGAAGGTAACGATGCCCGACGGAACAGTTAAGAAGTATAAGACGAAAGTTACGGTTAAATAATCGTCTGAGGCAGGATGTATGAAACTTAAGGACGGTCCTTCCCACGGCGCAATGCTGCGGGAGGGGCCGTTCTTTACGTTGGCGCATCAAGGTTTACTTGCCTTAAGGCATGTTTCGGATTAAACTGTTTTTAGAAGAAGGAGTGTATAAAGGGATATGAGGAAAAACACCGATGATCTTTTCAACGCCCTGATCTGCGCCGCGGACAGCGAAACGCGCAGAGAAATCGCGGAATGGCTCGCCGGGACACAGCGGTTCGAAACGTTTGAGGCGGGGAACTCTCATGACGCGCTTCTGGAACAGAAACGAAGAAAGCCTGAAGTACTGATCGCGGACATTGAAATGCTGCGGTCTTATCGTGATGACTTTATAAAGAAATGCAGATCGAACGACAGGTACTGCACGATTGTCCTTTACTGCAAAGAGAAGGACGCCGGCCTTATTTCCGACCAGATCCTTTTCGGGGTATCGCTCGTGATCGCGGGCAAAGACGGCGAAGAACGGAAGCAGAAAAATGCTGCGGCCTTGATAGATGAGCTCGAGCAGAAGAGGAGCATAATTGAGGAATTGAAGCTTTTAAGGCTCGAGAACGATTCCTACCGTTCGGTAAATATCCTAAAAGAACTGATACAGTCCGAGGACGGGACGCTCTCGGAGGCGGCGGCCGATTTTAAGGCCAGAGAATTCAACGGCAAATGCGTTACTCTGATACTGCTCCTTGTTTCGGAAGCAGCTCTCCCCGGAGCTGAGGACAGGCTGATGAAGATGCTGCTCAAGTTTAAGTACGCGGAATTTTTCTGCCTTAACATATCGGGAAACAGGGAGCTGCTGTTTGCCGTGAGCGACAAGATCCCGTATGAACGCAATCTCAGGGCGTTCGGCGAGAAAATGCGCAGGGGCATCAGGCTGGAGCTCGGCTGCGACAGTACCGTACTTATAAGCATTCCTTCGCAGAACGGAGTCGACCTGTTTTCGGCTTACAGGAAGTTTGATATGCTTGAAGAAAATCGCTTTCTGCTCAAAGAGGGCGACGTTCTGGTCGACAGGGTCGCGTACACCCAGAAGAGCAGCGCGGACGAGAATGTGGAGACCATTCTCATGCAGGTATACGAAGACATCCGCTTCAGGGAATTCAAAAAGGCCGCGGAGGGCGTAAAGCGCACGGTGAGCCGGATCGAGCAGGAAGGCAGCATGAGCAATATCTATGTGCGCCACATTTTCATAGAGATACTCAGCAGGCTTTCGCAGAACTCCGACGTCATGACGACCAACGAGAACATGGAAGCCGCCAAATACATACTTACCGTGCCGGATATCTGGTCGATCGAGGAAAGCGTGGTCGCGCTCCTTGAAAAGGCGGAGAAGGGTAAAAAGAATTCCTACGCGAACGACAGCACGATAGTCATTGACAAGGTCATAGCGATCATACGCTCGGAATACAGGAACCCTTCGCTCACGATGGAATCCATCGCGCAGAAGGTCTTCCTTTCGCCGAATTATCTGAGCGCTATGTTCAGGAGGCTGAAAGGCGAGTCGATAAACAGTTTTATCAAGAATTACAGGCTTGAAAGGGCCAAGGAGCTCTTAAAGAACAGCAATATCAAGGTAAAGGACATAGCCAGTCTCGTCGGCTTCGCGAGCGACGGGTATTTCGCGACGGTGTTCAGAAAGGCCGAGGGGATGTCGGCTGTTGAATACAGGGAGCAGAGTGCGGGACGCTTGGTACGCCAGTAGTGTTTATGACGAGGAATCAGAATCGGCGAAGCCGATTCTAAACAGGAGGTAAGGATGAAGGGAAAAGAGATCAAAGACCATGTGATCAGGGCTATCTGCGCGGGAGCGTCGATCGCGCTCGGAGGAACCGTATTTCTTGCGTGCGAGAATAAGGTCGTCGGCGCGTTCCTGTTCTCCGTCGGACTGATCACGGTTCTGGTGTTCGGATTCGATCTGTACACGGGCAAAGCCTGTAATGAGGCTTTTATAAAGAGTCCCGGGAAGCTGGCGGTCATCTGGATCGGAAACTTTATCGGAGCGGTGCTGTTCGGACTTATGGTCTCGACGCACGGAGCCCTTAACGCAACTGCGGCTGCGGTCGCCGCGGGCAAGCTTGCAAAGCCGTTCTATATCGTGATAATCGACGGTATCATATGCGAGTTCTGCATCGCGATTGCGGTCAGAGGCTACGCAAAAGCGGAGGGCTTTGCAAAGTATCTGGTAGTAGTCCTGGGCGTCATGGTGTTCATCCTCTGCGGTGCGGAGCACGTAGTGGCCGACATGTTCTATCTTGCGGCGGCACGTGCGGCGGATATTCCGAAGATCGCCCTGTTCCTGTTGTGGGCGACGGTCGGTAATGCCGCGGGCGGCGTGATCTGGTGGCTGGGAGAGAAGTTTACCGCGAAATAAGCCGGTACGTACGGTCCGTAGACCGCATTATTGAGAATACTGTTGTTTTTTGATAAGACTGCAATTATAATTGTTTAGAGTGCGAAAGCACCGTTGTAAATTGCATATGCATGCTCAGGTTCCGCGCGAGCGGATCAGGGGGAAGTTCGGTGAGATTCCGTCGCAACCATCATTACTGTGATTGGGCCCTGCCCATAAGTCAGAATACCTGCCCGAGCATGTCCGGTATGAACATTTTGGATATGAAAGTGCAACCGTTTAATCCCGTGGTCGGTACGGGATTGGTTTTGTGTGGAAAAAAGCGCCTGTCATATTTCGATGTGACAGGTGTTTTCTTTTAACGGCAGGTTGTACTTCGGAGGATTTGGAATGGAAGAAGCGAAGCTCACAAAGGAGCTCTGCATCGGTTTGCTTAGGGCGAAAGCGGATGAATTGCGGACCGGAGGTGAAGAGCGATTTCCAAAGCGCGCCGATTTTTCGGAGCGTGAGGTCGTGGCTATCAAGGCATTTTTCGGCCCCTGGCCGAGAGCATTGGAGGCCGCGGGGCTTAAAGAACCCAGATCCGATGACCGGAAACAGCTGAACAGGGAGAAACGCATCAGATCCAAAAGGCGGCGTATCGAAGCGATGAAGCAACAAAAAAAAAGAGAAAGGATTAGAACAATGAAGAGATTTACAGCTATTTTACTGACTCTTATCCTGACCGTGGGCATGAGCTGCGTTGCAGTTTCGGCCGACGGTGATGTAAATGTTTATGTCTCGATCGCAGACGCAGCCGGCAAGCTGGTTGTAGCGCACGAGACAGTAAAGGTTTCCGACGCTGACGGCGACGGAAGTCTGACTATCAATGACGCGCTTATCGCCGCTCATGACAAGTTCTATGACGGCGGAGCAGAGGCCGGTTACGGCTCTTATGTGGGAGATTACGGTCTCAGCATGAGCAAGCTCTGGGGCGAGGAAAACGGCGGCTCCTACGGCTATTATGTAAACAATGCTTCGGCATGGAGCCTTGCGGATCCCGTAGCTGCAGGCGATCATGTATATGCGTTCGTTTATACCGATCTTGTGGGCTGGTCCGACGCATACAGCTGGTTTGATGCATCTGCGAAGGATGCTTCGGCAGGCGATTCGGTTACCGTTGCGTTAAGCTCACTCGGCTATGACGCTGACTGGAATCAGGTTATCAGCCCCGTAGCAGGCGCATCTGTTACGGTTAACGGAGAAGCTTCGGGCGTCGTTACGGATGCTGAGGGCAAGGCGGCCATCGCTTTTGATAAGGCCGGAACTTATGTGATCAGCGCAACTTCTGACAGCATGACACTCGTTCCCCCCGTATGCGTAGTTACCGTTGCTGCTGCAGGCCTTCCCAAGACCGGCGTTGCAGAGACTTCGACATTTGTATTTGCGGGTCTGGCTGTTCTGGCTATGGGCGCAGTACTTGTAACAGTATCAAGAAAGAAGACCAATGAGATCTAAACTTATATTTCTGATCATCGGCTGCCTGATGATGGCGGCAGCCCTGAACCTGAATATATGTCGTGCAGATGCCGTTGATGACGCCGAAAGCGTCATCAGCGGTATTGTCATGTTTAAAATGCGGGAGTCCGGCTGTGAAAACGAGGCGGAGTGGGTCGCAAAAGCTATCCCTTCGGGCGCCGGGATCGACACGGACGCTTACGCATACGGTCTCGCAAAGCTTGGCGGGTATGACCTGAGGCCTTATTCGGATGCACTGGTTAAGTTTCTGAATGAGAATGAGGTGAGATCCGCCACGACCAGGCTGAAATTTGCGCTTTGCCTGATAACGTACGATCCCGATGATCCTTACATCGCAGGGGCCGTGGACAGTTCTGTGGGACAGCTCGGGATAATGAGCCTCGCGTACGGACTTCATCTGTACAATAACGGTTTTGAGGCTGCCGATTATCCTCCGGAAAAGATAATTGAAGACATCCTGGCAATGGAGCACGAAGACGGCGGCTGGTCCGTAATGGGAGAATACGGCGATGTGGATGTGACCGCGATGGTGCTGCAGTCGCTGGCGGGATATATATATTGCGGTGAGAAAGAAGATTACGGGGAAGAAAATACTTTATACTCGGACAATACTGCCGTTGATGATACTTTGCTTGCGAGCGTTCGGGAAGCTGTAGAGAAAGGCCTAGACTTCCTTTCGGGGAAGCAGCTCGAAAGCGGCGGATATGCGGGCTTCGGCGCGGAAAACGCCGAGAGCACGGCTCAGGTGCTTATCGCGCTCTCGGATCTCGGGATCGACGCGTTAACCGACGAGCGTTTTATAAAGAACGGCGCGACTGTTTTTGACGGACTGGCTGAGTACAGGCTTGACGACGGTTCGTATTCCCATGTAAAAGGCGGAGAAAGCAATTCTACGGCCACATCGCAGGTATTTACCGCGATGGTCGCGTACAAGTGCATGAAGGACGGCAGGGCGCCGTATTACGTATATGACGGAGAAAATGTCGGCAAGGCAGAGGAAGGTACGGCGGTCGGCGAACATAGCGGATCTGACCGCAGGGACGGCGAGACTACCCACACCCCCGATATGTCCGGGGCCACAGGTAAAGATGCCGCAGATAACGATACTTCAAATAGCAATACTTCAAGCTTCAGGCTCATTGCCTGCAGTATACTCGGTGCGTTGACACTGATCGTCTGCGTGGTCCTTATTGCGCTCAGGAAGACCAACTACAAGAACTTTATATTTATAGTCATCCTGAATATCATCGCTGTATTCGCGATATTCAGAATCAACATACAGTCGCCGGAAGAGTATTATTCCTCGGCCGGCAGAGCCACCGGCCAAAGTATAGGGCAGGTTACGATGACCATACGCTGTGACACGATCGTAGGACTGTCGGATTCGGAATTTGTCCCGGAAAGCGGCGTAATAATGGAGACGACCGGCATGGAGCTGCATGAGGGCGAGACGGTCTACGATATCCTGATACGCGCGGTCAGGGAGAACGGCATCCATATGGAGAATATGAAGACCGGACTCGGAGCGCACGGGGCATATTATATCAGCGGGATCAATCACATTTACGAGTACGAGTACGGAGAACTTTCGGGCTGGATGTACTATGTGAACGGCGAGGCTCCGTCTGTCGGCTGCGGCGAATATGTTTTAAAGGACGGCGACGAGATCGCATGGCTCTACACACGTGAGATAGGAAGGGATATCGAACAGTAAATGAAGGCGTTTGACAGCTACAATCCTATTGTTTTGTTTGTATATTTTCTGACCGTAACAGTCATTTCGATGTTTGCGTTCAATCCGGTCATGATCGCGATCGCGCTCGTGAGCGGCTTTTTGTCGACGCTTACGCTTGCACGTGAGGGCTGCGGCAGATTCTTCATATATGCCGCGTTCATTTTCATCGTGACCTCGGCGGCCAATCCGGTATTCAGCCACAACGGCGTTACGGTGCTGTTTGTGATGAACGACAATCCGGTCACGCTCGAGGCGGTGCTCTACGGAGTTGCGATGGGCACGCTGATCTGCGCGATCCTGATGCTGATGCGGATATTTACAAAGATAATGACCGGTGACAAGATGCTCTACATCATGGGCTCCGCGTCGCCGAAGCTTGCGCTGCTCATATCGATGACGTTCAGGTTTATCCCGCTTTTCCACCGGCAGGCGGTAAAGACCGAACGGACGCAGAGGGCGCTCGGAAGATATACCGAAGAAAACGCGATCGATACGATACGCATGAAGCTGAAGATATTTTCAATGATGACGACCTGGGGGCTGGAGAACGGGATCGTCACGGCGGACAGCATGAGCGCACGCGGGTACGGCACAGGGCGCAGGACGTCGTTCTCCGTTTACCGCTTCAGAAGGACGGATGCGGTACTGCTTGCGGTTCTTGCGGTATTTGCGGGAACGATCGCGTATCTGATCGCGACGGATGCGGTCAAATTTTCATATTATCCGAAAATGAGCGGGATCGCGCACACGCCTGCGGCGATCGTCTGCTATGTACTGTACGGGCTGATGTGCATGCTGCCCGTGATGAATGAGCTTGAGGAGAAGATCAAATGGAGATACTTAGAGTCGAGGATCTTAGGTTCGCCTATCAGATAAGTCCCGATAAACAGGCGCTCGACGGAGTGAGTTTTGCGCTTGAGAGAGGCGACCTGCTCTGCGTCTGCGGCGCGACCGGCGGCGGGAAATCAACGCTCCTGAAGATGCTTAAAAGAGAGCTTACGCCTTTGGGCAAAAAATCCGGAAGGGTCCTGATCGGAGGGAAAAGTCCGGAAGAGATGAGCGAGCACGAATCTGCAGCGACGGTGGGCTATGTAATGCAGAGACCGGAGCAGCAGATCGTTACCGACAAGGTCTGGCACGAGCTCGCGTTCGGACTTGAGAACCTCGCGGTACCTCAGAAAGAGATCAGACGGAGAGTCTCGGAGATCGCGGGATATTTTGGAATTGAATCGTGGTTTGAGATGAGCACCGACGAGCTGTCGGGCGGCCAGAAGCAGCTGCTGAACCTGGCGGCTGTAATGGTCATGCAGCCTGAGATACTCGTGCTCGACGAGCCTACCGCACAGCTCGATCCCATCGCCGCATCGAACTTTATCGCGACGGTCGTAAAGCTGAACAGGGAGCTTGCGTTGACCGTGGTGATCGTGGAACACAGGCTCGAGGACATTATCCCGGTATCGGATAAGCTGCTCGTGCTGGAGGACGGAAAAGTCGTATCTTTCGGCGATACAAGGGATTGCGTCGGCAGGCTGATCGGGAATGAGAGACTGCTCAGATCGATGCCCGCAGCGGTGAGGATATACGCGGCTACGCATGATATATCTAAAAATACGTTCCCGGTCAAAGATACGGATGAAGTAAAACAAGGTGCTCCCCGGACAGATACGGATATGGGAAAAAATTCCCGGCTCCCGCTCGATGTCTGTGAGGGCAGGAGTTATATAGAGAATAATTTCGGCAATGCGATCCGTTCGGAAAGCGTCACCGATGCAGAAGCTCCGGAAGGCGAATACGCGCTGGAATTTAAGGAAGTATATCTGAGATACACGAAAGACGGAAGCGACGTTCTGCGCGGGATGGATCTGAGGGTTCGCAAAGGTGAGATATTCTGCATTCTCGGAGGGAACGGCGCCGGAAAGTCGACGGCGGTCAGCGCGGCGGCAGGACTTATAAGGCCATATTCGGGGCAGATAAAGGTCTTCGGGAAAAAGATAAAAGACTATCGCGGACAGGAGCTCTACCGAAACTGCGTGGCAATGCTCCCGCAGGATGTGCAGACCGTATTTACCGAAGACAGTATTGACGGACGCCATCCCTACGACCTCTCGGGCGGAGAGCAGCAGCTTGCGGCGCTGAAGATCGTGCTGGAGACAGAGCCGCGCCTGCTGATACTCGACGAGCCCACTAAGGGTATCGATGTGTATGCGGCAGAGCAGATGGGGAAGAAGCTGCGAGAGCTGGCGGATAGCGGTGTGACCGTTGTAATAGTTACGCATGACGTCGAATTCGCAGCGCGTCTGGCCGACCGGTGCGCGCTCCTGTTCAACGGGGAGATCACATCCTGCGACAGGGCGAAGGCATTCTTTTCGGGCAATTATTTTTACACGACTGCGGCCAACCGCATGACGCGGGGCTTCTACGACGGAGTGGTGACTTCCGAGGACGCGGTCAGACTCTGCAGGCTGAACGCGGATAAGCAGACTGTCAGATGATATCGGCTGCGGCATAAATAAGGATTAAGCATGGTAGTTATAAAGAGCAGCGGTCTCAGGGCCGCATTGAAGATAATAATACCGTTCATCGCGATACCCGCGCTGGTCCTGATCGGAGTGTATGTGTTTGAGGACAAGATGTACGCGTACATTTCGCTCGTGATCACGATACTTTCGATCGTTCTGTTCATAAGCGGCTTTGAACAGAGAAAGATCGGAACGCGGCGGATGGTGCTGGTCGTCGTACTGACGGTAATGTCGGTGGTGGGACGCTTTTTCCCGCTGATCAAACCTGTCACAGCGATCACGGTGATAGCAGGGATATATCTCGGCGGGGAAGCGGGCTTCCTCGTAGGAGCAATCTCCGCGGTAATATCGAATTTCTTCTGGGGGCAGGGACCGTGGACGCCGTTCCAGATGTTTGCATGGGGACTCATTGGCCTGATCGCCGGACTGGCGGCGAAGCCTTTGAAAAAGAGCAGGGCAGTGCTGCTGACCTACGGGGCGCTCGCCGGAATGCTGTTCTCATTTATAATGGATATATGGACCGTGCTCTGGTACAACAACGGATTCGACGTGAAGCTGTACCTTGCGGCGATCTCGACGGCGGTGCCCATGACGGTAGTCTACGCCGCGTCAAATGTCATTTTCCTGTTCTTTCTGGCCGATCCGATAGGCAGAAAACTGGACAGAATAAAAACCGTATATGGAATATAAAAGTCTTGAAACCCGCTGTTTTGGCGGGTTTTTGTTATGCTTTGGCGAGTTTAGAAAAAGTTTATAAAAAAGATTAGCACTCACTCTTGACGAGTGCTAACAATTATGTTATAACGTAACTAGAACAAGACAAACAGACTTGTTCGTGACAATAGTATATCAACCGGGAGTGATCCCGGAATCATAAGGAGGTAGTATTATGTATATGCCCAGTTTATTTGGAGAGAATCTTTTTGACAGCTTTTTTGATGATTTCGCAAGACCTGCACGCCGTGAAGTAAAGTTCCGTGAGCCTGCCGGCTGCGCTATGAAGACCGATGTTAGGGAGAAGGATGACGCTTTCGAGCTGGATATCGAACTCCCCGGCTATTCGAAGGATAACGTTAAGGCAGAGCTGAAGGACGGTTTCCTTACCGTCAGCGCCGTTGTTGAGAAGAACAACGATGAGAAGGATAAGGAAGGCCGCTATATCAGACGCGAGCGCTACAGCGGATCGTGCAGCAGAAGCTTCTATGTCGGCGAGACTGTTACCGAGGCCGATATCAAAGCTAAGTTCGATAACGGTATCTTAAAGATCACCGTTCCGAAGATCGAGGCAAAGCCCGAGGTTGAGCAGAACCATTATGTAGCTATCGAAGGATAATAGCTTGCGTTTCTTTCCCAAACCTGAGACCCGGCGGGGACCGGCATATGTCCGACCCTGCCGGGTTTCTTTATGCCCCGGATGAGCTATTGTTCACGGAAGTACAAAACAGTTTGCTCATTTGGCCGCATGTGGTATACTTAAAAGGCGGTACTTATTTACCGCCAGAGCATATATATAATGTTTGAGGCAACGGAGAGAATATGGCATATAACGACGAAAGAGATGATATAAACAGCCGCGGACCCGGCGATGACAAGCTCGATGAGCTTGAGGCTGCGTACGCCGCTGACATGAACCGGAAGTCCGTGCGCGAGGAGGAGCTTCAGGCGGCGCGTGATTATCTCGGAGTGATCCTTGAGGAGGCTGAAGGCAAGAGCATTGAGCTCGAGGACAAGAAGCAGGAGGCGAACGCCCTTGCGGCGCGCCTGTACAGGACCGAGAACGAGATCGGAGAGCTGAAGGCACAGAGCAAGCGATTCAACAGGCAGGGCAAGTTCCTGACCTTCTGGATGTGCTTTTCCCTGCTCGAACTGATCCTGATCGCAGGTCTGGTGATAGCGCTTTATCTGAATATCAACAGCGGAAAGAATAAGCAGGGTGACACCACAAATGTAAAGAACGTGGGAACCTCCGCAAGCAGCGATCCCACTCCGGCACCGGACGCGGAGGAACCGCTGACAGCGAGATTCAGCGAAGAACTTCCGAACCTGATCAAGTATGTGAGCCACGAGTCTATCGCGCCTTTCACGGTTTCGACCGAGAAGATCGACGGACTGGAATACCTTGTTTTTTCACATGACGATATCAGGGTCTGCTATAAAAATGAGTATTATCTCGATGAGATCAATTTCCGCAAGAGTGTTGTGATCGAGCGCGGCGACAGCAGATTTACATTCATGAGGGATTACGATCTGAACGCGGATCCCGTGGAGCTCTGCCCGATCCTTACGAATATCGGCGGTGTCAAGTATCTGACCTTTGTTGATTACGAAGGAAATATAATCAGCGGAGTGCCTTCGGGACTCAGGTTCATTTCCTGCAGCGATTTCAGGATGTGCGAGTGCACCGACCTTAAACAGAAGGTGCTGAATCTGATGACCGTCGAGGCTCTTCAGGAGCTCTCGCCCATCGAGGGTTACCCTTGTGTTTACTCACTGACCACGAGCAAGGCCGCGTATAAATACGCGATCTCCGATAACGACAACACAGAGATCCAGTACAACGAGTTCGATATCCCCGAGATAGCGTCCGAATTCAAACTCGATGTGACCGACAGCGGCATCAACTGGAACACAAACGTCAAGCTTGGCAACGGTCTGTATCTCGGAGCGCTTTCGGGCTCACTGGTGATCAAGAACGACACTGTGCTGATCTCGGGCGCGAAGTTCGGTGCGTATGTTCCTGCCAATCAGGAGGATCCGGCACTTCAGGGCTACATTATCCCTTCGGAGCGGGCGTTTGATTCTTATCTGACGGTCGGCGGATACAACGGCGAGCGCTTCTACGTTGCATTCAACGATAAGATCGATACCTGCGAGTATTACTGGGACAATCTCGACACATCGGATCCGAACAATTGGATCTACTATGACGCCGACGGCAATAAGGCTTCATACCGCGGCATCGATGTTTCAAAATATCAGGGTGCGATCAACTGGAGCAAGGTTGCGGCGCAGGGAGTGGAATTCGCGATCATCCGTCTCGGTTTCAGAGGCATGAACGAGGGCACGCTCGAGCTCGACGAGTATTTCACGAGAAATATGAAGGGCGCGCTCGATAACGGCATCAAGGTCGGCGTATATTTCTTTTCGCAGGCGGTCAATGAGAAAGAAGCGATCGAAGAAGCAAATTACGTCATCAATCTGATCAAGGACTACAAGGTCGAGTATCCGGTCATTTTCGATACGGAACGCGTTACGACCTACAACGCCCGCGCGAACGGACTCGGCATGGAAGAGCGCACTCAGCTGTGCAAGACCTTCTGCGATACCGTCGAGGCGGCAGGCTACAAGTCGATGATCTACGCGAACACGAAGTACATGCTGATGGGCATCGACCTTACGCAGCTGAACGACTATGACAAGTGGTTCGCCGTTTACTCATCGTCGATCACCTTCCCGTACGATTTTGAGATGCTCCAGTACTCGGAGAGCGGCTCGATCGACGGTATTTCGGGCAAGGTCGATCTGAACATTTCCTTTGTGGATTATTCCGCACAATAAATTATGGAACTGTACATTCATATACCATTCTGTGTAAAGAAATGCAGATATTGCGACTTCCTTTCCTTTGCGGGAAAGGAAGCTTGCTTTAAGGACTATATTGAGGCACTGTGCGCTGAGCTGGACTCATACCGTACGCTCATCCGCGAACGGGGGCTCGATACGATATTTATCGGCGGAGGGACGCCATCTATTCTGCACGTATCACTTATGGTACAGCTGCTGGAGCGTGTGGATTCCCTGATCGCCGAAAGCGGTGCGAAGCCGCGTGAATACACGATCGAATGCAATCCCGGCACCCTCGACCGTGAAAAGCTGCGCCTGTACAAAAAGCATGGAATCAACCGCCTCAGCATCGGCCTGCAGTCAGCAAATGATGCGGAACTCAAACTTCTCGGCAGGATTCATGATTACGACTGCTTCCTCGATAATTACAGGTTTGCCCGCGAGGAAGGCTTTGACAATATCAATATCGATCTGATCAGCGCCTTGCCCGGCCAGACTGCAGCCTCATGGGAGAGGACGCTGCGCACAGTCGCGGAGCTCAATCCCGAGCATATCTCGGCTTACAGTCTCATAATCGAGCCCGGCACGCCTTTTTATGAGATTTACGGGGAAGACAGTGAAAACGCAAAATTCAGAAATCAATCCGGAACTGTGGACTCAGGAGATGGGGCAGGATCGATACCGCCTCTCCCGGACGAAGACGAGGAACGCCGCATCTACCGCATGACTTCAGATATTCTTTCGGAATATGGTTACGGCCGCTACGAGATATCGAACTACTCAAAACCCGGTTTTGAATCCAAGCACAACCTTGGATACTGGACCGGAGCCGACTATATCGGTGCAGGTCTTGGTGCATCGTCGTACCTGTGCGAACGCGGAGCAGACGGACGACTGAAAAACGCGGTACGCTTCAAAAACACCGGTGATCTGAGTATTTATCTTGCAGGCAAGCCGGATAGGACCGAAGAAGAAAAGCTGACCGGCCGCGACCTGATCGGAGAGTACGTGATGCTTCATTTGCGTTTGCCAAAAGGCTTTTCTGAGGATGAGTTTGTTCAGCTTTTCGGACAGCCTGCGGATGAACTTTTTGGAGATATAATAAAGAAATATGTCGACATGGAGCTGATGGAAAAGACAGATGGCTATATCCGCCTTACCGAATCAGGACTTGATGTTTCAAACTCGATCATGGCTGAATTCATCTGAGGCTTTACCCGTTACTGCCTGTACCGTCACTTGGATGGAAAACAAAACAATTAGGAGGACTCCCACATGGGATCGGAAGACTGGCTCCGTAAAAAAGCAGAACTCGTCGCATCCATAAAGCGCCTGGGCTTCCCGGCTGCGCTCGGCGAGCAGGTCGCCGCGAATCTTGGCGGAATAAAAGCGATGGACAGAATGATCGCGTACCTGGATTATGTGAAGCCGCGTAAGGCGGAGCTCGTTGTCGATGAAATGCTCGCGATCTGCAGCGACATTGAAGCATGGCATAAGAAAAAGGATGCGCAGGAAGCAAACGCGGCATATACCGACTGGCTCGAATACGGCCCGGAGGATGAGTGAGATAAAAGTTACAAAAAAATAAATATAGTGCCTTGACAAAAAGAAAATCGCATGCTTATAATTTAAGCATAAGGTTTAACGTTAAACCTATCGTAAACATCAACGTTTCAAGAAACACAAACAGGAGGAGAGGTATGAAAAAGTTTTCATTGATCACGGCATTGCTGCTTGCAGTAATTCTTTTACTCACAGCGTGCAGTGGGGAGAACAGTGAGGGGGATACTTCCGTACAGCCTACCGAAGCTGCTCAGATTTCTAAAGAATTGGGACAGGAGCTCGATTCATTTTCCGATGAGGTTATCGATGCGGACCTGAAATGCACGATCACACTTGGAAACTGGCCGCCCGATACTGCGGCGCCGTCAGAGATCGCATTATTTGAGGGTTACAAGGCGACCATGGAGAAACAGTATCCGAACGTTACGCTGGTTCCCGATTATTATTCCTATTCGCTCAGCAACTATGTTCCTATGGCAAAGGGAGGAACTGCTCCGAGCATTTTCCAGCCTCCGTTTACTGATCCCCAGCTGCTGATCAGCCAGAACCTGGTAGGTGATGTAACTGATGCGCTTGCTGAGATAGGTGTACTTGACAAGTTCAGCCCGTCTTACATTGAGATGCTTGCTGACGAGAACGGAAGAATCTACGGGCTTCCGCGTGACGGCTATGTACTTGGAATGCACATTAATATCGAACTTTTCCGTGAGGCCGGACTTGTTGATGATGAAGGTCTTCCAATCTATCCTAAGACACTTCAGGAGCTTGCAGAGTACGGTCAGATCATCCATGAGAAGACAGGCAAGGCAGGCCTCGTATTTCCCGCAAGTGAAACCTACGGCGGCTGGCTGTTTACAAATATTGCATGGAACTTCGGCTGTGTTGGGAATAGTGCGCTTGAATACCAGGATGAGACCGGAAGATGGATCTGCAATTTTACTTCGCCTGAATGCATAGCGGCAATGGAGTATATGCGTGATCTTCGCTGGAAATACGATGCTCTGAATGCTGATACAACGACGACCGACTGGGCCGGAGCACACTCCGAACTGGGAATAGGTGAAGCGGCAATGAATTTTGCAGCCGACGACTCTGTAGATCAGCCCACATCGAATAAGGGTCTTGCAATTGAAGATTTTGCTCTGGTGCCTTTCCCTGCGGGACCTGCCGGACGCTATGCTCTTGCGGGCGGAACCTGCTATATGTTCTCGCCCGATATCACTGCGGATCAGGGCCGCGCATTGATGGCATATCTTAAGATCCTCGGAAAGCTGCCCTTCCTTGATGATGATATCGTTGCCGGTATGAGATCTGATTATGCGGCAAAGAAGGACCGCGGGGCACCCGTACTTCCCGCTATCAGCGCATGGAATGATGAAGAATACAATGCAACAAAGCGCGCGATCATTGATGAATACTGCAACGTGGATATGAGGCTTTATAACGATTTCTTCGATTCAATCTCGGAAGGAACTATTACGTTAAAGGCTGAAGAGCCGGTATTCGCGCAGCAGCTGTATCGTGAGCTTACTGCTGTCATCCAGCGTGTTATAACCCGTGAAGGAGCTGATGTTGTCAAGGCGCTTCAGTCGGCACAGGAATCCTTCCAGGAGTATCTCGACGATGAGATAAACAATTGATCAGGTTTATGAGGAATGTAACATGAGGAGAATCAGAAAACACTCAGATGATAACGCAAAACTGATGAAGGATCTGCGTTCCTGGCTGATAATGCTGCCCGGACTTATTCTGATGGCCTTCTTTGTCTGGGAACCGCTGCTCGAAAGCATTCGCATGAGTCTGTTCAAGACCGAGAATGTCGAGCTTGTCGAGTTCATCGGATTAAAGAATTTTATCAGCGTAATAGGAAAAGCGAATTTCACGCAGGCTCTGATCAATACATTTGCGTATACCTTCTGGTCACTTGTCATAGGCTTCCTTCTGCCTGTCATTCTTGCGATGCTGATAGGAGAGACCGCGCGCGGTAAGGGCATATTCCGTACCGCTGCTTATCTGCCGAATATGCTGCCCGGACTGGCCGTTATCATTCTGTGGTCGGCATTCTTCTCGGGCGGAAAGACCGGTGTGCTGAATATTCTTTTAGGTAATCTGGGAATACCGACACAGACATATCTGACCAAGGCGAATCTGGTCATTCCGATAATCATTACCATCGCCACCTGGAAAGGAGCGGGAGCGACCGCTCTGATATACATGGCAGGTATGGCAGGTGTAAATACTGAGCTTTACGAGGCGGCTGCGATCGACGGCGCAGGAGTATGGAAGCGCGTAAGGCATATTCTCATTCCTGCGATCAAAAAGCTTGCGGGTACGATGCTGATACTGCAGATCATATCCGTATTCCAGATCATGTATGAGCCTATGGTCCTGACGAAAGGCGGCCCTGACAATGCATCTCTTTCACTGATGCAGCTGATGTGGCAGTACGCCTTCGGAGGGTCGATGGACTACGGCAAAGCTTCAGCCGTTGCGGTTATTGTTACCGCGATCCTGCTGTTAATGACAGCGATATATTCGTATTTTAACCGTAAAGAATCTGATTGGGACTGAGTGAGGGGGTATTGTAATGCGCAAAAAGATTATCGAACGTACCGGTGTCATCCGGGACTACGATCTGCATTCAGGCTCTGTCAGGTTCTGGTATGCGGCAATATATGTATTATGTGCGATCATGGCCGTATTTGCGGTATTTCCGCTGGTATGGGTCGTTTTGGCTGGCTTTAAGGATCTGAAGGAATTCATGTCGAGTACGTCGATCATGCCGAAAAACTTCAGCCCGGCTCAGTTTGTGAAAACCTGGTCGCAGCTCGGACTCGCGAAGAATTACCTGAATTCGTTCATTTCCGTAGCGGGCAGCGTAGTATGCGCTCTGCTGTTTAACGGACTGCTGGGCTACGGACTTGCGATCCTTAAGCCCCGAGGGTACGGAGTCGTTAAGAAAATGATCATGTTCTCACTGCTGGTTCCGGCAACGATCAGTATTGTTCCCCTATTCATGAACATTCAGCGTCTGGGTATGGGAAACAGTTTCTGGCCGCTCTGGCTGTCGTACGGTGCAAATGCGATGTACGTTGTGCTGTTCATCCAGTTTTTCGAATCACTTCCGAAGTCGATGATAGAGGCGAGCCGTATCGACGGATGCTCGGCGCTCCAGACATTCTTCAGGATAGTAATGCCTCTGTCTAAGCCGATCTGTGCCGTTATCACCATTTTCGCGATCAATGCTTCATGGTCGGATTTCCTGCTTCCGTACCTGGTTCTCAGGGGAGGCTCGAAACAGACCGTTATGGTGCGCCTGTTCGTATTCAGTACCGAACAGACCGTCAATGCAGATACGATGATGAGATCTGTTGTATTTTCAATGATCCCTCCGATCATACTGTTCGTTCTGTTCCAGAAGCAGCTGACGCAGAACAATGTATCAGCAGGCATCAAAGGTTGAATTTTTGGGGAAAAATTGAAAGGAAAGGAAAGTAATCAGTGGCTAAAGTAGCAAACATTCATTATCTTGTCGATCCGTGGAAGATAAGGGAAGAGGGGTTTGACGGTGACTATTCCCGGGTCGGCGAATCGATATTTTCGCTCGGAAACGAGAGCATAGGCATAAGAGGCTGTTTTGATGAGGGCGGGAGTGTAGATTCACTGCGCGGTGCTTACATCAACGGCGTTTACGATATAACCGACATCGAGCGTTCTTACAGGGGAATAGTGGATAAGGTTCATTTTATGATCCCCGCGGCGGACTGGCTCGATACACAGATAACTGTTGACGGAGAAATACTCGATCTGGGAAAGGTAAGCTTCCGGGATTTTACAAGAGAACTCGATATGCGTACC
>CAMZAI010000031.1 GCA_947304065.1 uncultured Clostridia bacterium
TGGCCATAACCACGCCGGGTCTTTGCCCATTGTAAAGCTCATGAAGCAGAGGGCAATGAAACCTGCGATCGTTGTGATCGAGCTTCCTACAACGGATGTAAGCGTATCCCTGATGGCCGTTGCCATCGCTTCTTCCTTGTCGTCGATCTTCAGGCGCTTTTCGTTATAGCAGTTCCAGAGGAAGATAGAGTAATCCATTGTTACAGCCAGCTGGAGCACTGCTGAGATCGCCTTGGTAATATACGAGATCTCGCCGAAGAAGTAGTTCGTGCCCATGTTGTAAAGGATCGCCATCCCGATGCTTGTAAGGAATACAAGCGGAACGAGCCAGCCGTCAAGCAGTATCATCATCGCTGCCAGAGCGCATACAACAGCAAGTCCGACGTAGATGGGCTCTTCCTTCTCGCACAGGTCCTTAAGGTCAGTAACAAGCGCCGACATGCCGGTTACGTAGCAATCCTTAGTGCATATCTTTCTGATCTCACGGATCGCATCCATCGTTACATCATCTGATGTAGAGCTGTCAAAGAAGATTGCGAGCATTGTCGCATCTCCTTTGTTGAACGCATCGTAGATCTTGTCCGGAAGCAGCTCCATAGGAATGTTGACGTCCATGAACGAGTCATACCAAAGAACCGTTGCAACGTGGTTTACTTCCCTGATCCGGTCTGCAAGTTCCGAAACATCCCCGGGCTGCATGTTCTCAACCATTACCAGCGAGAACGCGCCTTTACCGAAATCATCCATCAACAGATCCTGTCCTTTTACTGTATCGATATCTGAAGGCAGGTAGGTCAGCATATCGTAATTGATCCTGGTCTTTGCCATGCCGAGAACCGCCGGGATCATGAGCAGGATCGCTGCGATCAGTATCAGTACGCGGTTTTTGGCAATCATTTTACCGAATTTCATATCTTACATTCTCCTCTCTTAAACTTCCTTATATCTGACTTCGATCACATCCGGCTGCTGATGCCGTATTATCTTTACGGTAGACAGAACCGTGATCAGGCTCATGATGCCGTCCAGCAAAAGCGCAGCTCCGAGAAGTGTCATTGCCACAACGGTTGTCTCGGCCGGCCTGAATATCAATATCAGACCAATGCATCCGGTAAGTATTGCCGAAATGAAGATCAGCCACCATTTACCGATGCCGAACGCTTTTGAATCAACCGCTATCTGGATCTTGAACAATCCGTCTGCCAGTATCGCGATACCCAGTGTAATGCAGAGCAGGTTAAGCATCTCGCCCGGTTTTATCAGTACTATGACTCCGAGTACCGCAAGCAGTATTCCGAACGCCAGATCATACTGAAACGCAAGTCTGAACAGATCCTTCGAGAAGTATCCGATGATCTTGAATATTCCGAATACGATCATCGAACATCCGACCAAAGTTCCGATAAGTGAGATCGATATCCCGGGGAATATCATAAGCAGTATTCCGAAGATACAGAACAGGACCGAACTCGCAGCACAACCAAACTTTGCTGTTTTCATCGATGTTGTCGAACGCATATCCTTCGCCTCCTTCTTTTACCATCTGCCTCAATTGGCATCAGGCTCTCTTTCTTTGTTGAGGCCATAATACAGCCCCGGAAGGCATAATAAAACGGTCAGATACCCCTTACTGTAACGATTTTGGGCAACAACTCATAAATTGACATAAAAAAAGACAGAACCTCTTCCGTGTCCGATTTTCAGACACATTCAGGGTTCTGCCCAAATACTTCATTTGACAATACAAGGGTATTTTATTTACTTGTTAATAGACTCAGTAATTTTCAACGCGCCTTTAAGCAGCGCAGGCATCATCTCAAAGAATCTCCGGCTGTCCTTCATCAGATCTTCTTTCATGCCTCCGTTGATCCAGTCAACCGTGACTCCAAAGAACTCGCACTTTAAGAATCCAACGATGATACGCCTGTCATCATCACTGTATTTCAGATCTGAAATTATCGTATCGACATACTTTCCGATCACGTCCTCGCACAGATCCGACAGATTCTTCTCTAGAATATCACGGCTGATTGAATTAAATATATGCAATACCGCGTTCTTATTCTTTATGGCAAAGCTGATGATCGCTTCCATGGCGCTTTCGAGAGAATCAACGGTCGGATATTCCGTGATAACTACCTCGGACTGTTCCCTCACTATGGTTCCGAGCAGGGTCGGCACATCCTGATAATGATAATAGAATGAATTCCTGTTGATCCCGCAATCCTCGACAATATCCTTCACCGTGATCTTGTCGAGCGGCCGCTCGTTAAGAAGCTTTATAAATGATTCTTTTATCGCCTTTTCGGTAAAATTAGCCATATATCTCCTTCACGAAGAAAAGCACACCCCTCGGATGTGCTTCCCCGTTCATAAAACAAAACCCCGTTCTCCACCATTTATTTCGAACGTATTATCTGTAAGTAGCGAGCATGTGCTCGAGCTCATGGATCTCTGTCGCACTGAGTCTGTGTGATCTGAGATATTCATCAAAAAGATTGGAAAAAGAACCGTCAAACAATTTCTCAAGAAGAGCGTTCGTCTCGATGACCCTGATCTGGGGCTTCGTAACCAAAGCCTTGCAGTAGAAACCGGGTTCGATCCTCTCGATCGCTCCCTTATCGATCAGTCTCTTGATGACCGTATAGGAAGTGTTCTTTTCCCAGCCGATATATTCTTTTATGATCTTTGCAATGTCCTTCGCTGCGAGCATCTTGTTCGACCAGAGCAGCTCCATGACATTCAATTCACCTTCATGTAATCTTATCTCGCCCATATATGCACCATATACATTATATTGTGTCTCTACTACAACTGTAGCAGAACTGTGACATAACTTATTCTATAGCCATAGAACGAATTTGTCAACAGAAATTTCACAGAATTTTCACAATTCTACATACGTAGTCAGTGCTTACTATCCTAATAGAAAGGACGCATAAACAGGGATTTTCAGCTCCGAATTCTCTAATTTGTAGTTGTCCCTCCCGACAGCCACAATATATGCTATAGCTTGATTTTCAGCGATCTTTGAAAGGCTTTTTCCGTGTCTTCCCCTGCCCTGGTTAAACTCAACCGGCACAAATCCGTTTTCGGTCCTGTAAAGCAGATCTGTTTTCGCTCCGGTCTCCGATTCGAAGTAAAACAGTTCATATTTTTCTCCGAGTCCCGACGCCAATGATGCACTAAGCTGCTGGTATTCGAGTCGTTCTACAGCTATCTCATGACCGCTTTTGAGCAAATATCCGGCCAGTCCGCAGTCAAAAAGAGTCAGTCCGAAGCTCTCCTCGTGGTTTAGCCTTCTGCTCATGAAAACGATCCTGTTCGCAGCCAAATATTCGATCGCGTCACGGTACATCGATGCGGTCACTCCCCTTCTGATCAGGTTCAGGGTGAAGCGTCTCCTTCCGATCGCCATATGATCCGGAATGACTTCGAGCACATCGCGCATTTTAGGATCGCCGTATCTGCCGATATCGTCAAATATCGCACTGATGCATCTTCTCTGACGCTCTTCAATATTGACCGAGTCGTTATTCGCAGCATATTCCAGAACAGCTTCCGGCATGCCTCCTACGCGCAGATAATCGTCCCACATCTCGAGCAATTCATTATGCAGCATCTGCGGAACGGCTCTTTTTTTCTCAAAATGTCCCTTTATCAGCTCGCTGTACCACTCCCTGCCGGTGCCTTCAAGGAACTCGTCAAAGCCCATCGGTCCCATATAAGCGCATTTAAAGGCCGAAATAAGGCTTTGGGAAGCAAATGACGAAACACAGATCACTTTAATGTCAAAACGGCTGTACGGGGCTTCAAACAGCGCACATAATGTCCTGCAGGCCTGGATTTCATCGAATATCAGCAGGATATCGTCCGCCGATGCATCATTCTCAAGCCCCAGAAAGGCATAAACAGCATCACGGGCATTCCCAAATCCGCCTCTATCAAAGAAAAACCTCGCAGAAGCATCCGTCTCAAGATTAACGTAGATACTCCTCTCACGCCTGCTCTCGGCAAACTCGCATACCGTATACGTCTTCCCTACGCCTCGCGGCCCCAGTACAAGAAGCGGCGCATCAGCGCCGCTCTCTATCCAGTCATTCAGTTTAGCCGTGAACTTTCTTTTCATGTATCTGCCTCAAAGGTGTATGTTCTTATGCCCTAAGCCTTTCAAGAAGTGCCGTAAAATACTCCGGCAGCTCCGCCTTAAACTCCATATATTCCCCGCTCGTCGGGTGAATCAGCCCCAAAACTCCGGCGTGCAGACACTGTCCCTCCGTCTTAAAGCCCGGTCTTTCGCCTCCGTATACCGTATCTCCGAGAAGCGGATGGCCTGTTGAAGCCATATGCACCCTAATCTGATGCGTACGTCCGGTCTCGAGCCTGCACTCTATATGTGTATAACCGTTCAGCCGCTCAAGTACCTTATAATGTGTTACGGCTTCCTTGCCGTTTACGCGATTTATCGCCATCTTTTTGCGGTCGTTGGGGTTCCTGCCTATCGGAGCATCTATAACTCCTTCATCGTCCTTCAGCGAACCGATACAGATAGCTTCATATCTTCTCGTGACGGAGTGTTCTTTTAGCTGTTCGGCGACATTCCTGTGCGCCTTATCGTTCTTACACACCACCAGCAGTCCGGTGGTATCCTTATCTATCCGATGGACTATGCCCGGTCTTTCGACTCCGTTGATCCCCGAGAGCTGTCCGGCGCAATGGAACATCAAAGCATTGACCAGAGTCCCGGTAAATACGCCCGAAGCGGGATGTACCACCATTCCTTTGGGCTTATTGACGATCAGTATATCCGCATCCTCATAGAAAATATCGAGCGGAATGTCCTCGGGCAAAATGTCCGGAACTGTATTGTCCGGCACGGTAAACGCTATCTCATCTCCGTCAGAGACTTTAAAACTGGCCTTTACCGGAGCACCCGCGACCGTGACGAGCCCCTGCGCGATCAGCTTCTGTATATAGCTGCGCGAGAGCTCTTCGCAGTTTTCCGAAAGGAATTTGTCTATTCTGAGTCCGTCGGTGAATCCGTCGCAGACGATTGAGATTTCTTTGGCCATATCAGATTATAATCCTCGTCCTTATAGAAGAATAATACGAGCAGCAGGATGACAAACATCGAAACCGTGATGTAGCAGTCCGCAACATTGAACACTGGGAAATCGATCAGTTCGAAATAAAGGAAATCAATGACATATCCGAGCCTTATACGGTCGATCAGGTTCCCGACCGCGCCGGCGGCCACAAACATCAGGACCAGCTTCATCGCTCTTAAGCGCCTGTACTGCCAGTCGATCTTAAAGAACACGAACAGCATCGCACCGAGCACTATCAGCGTAAATACAGCGAGGAATAATGTCTTTCCGCTCAGTATCCCCCATACCGCACCTGAATTCGTATGCGATACAAGCTTAAATACGCCTTCCCAGATCACGAACGGTCCGTCCGCCAGATGTCTCACGGCCATCGCCTTCGTGAACTGGTCGAACCATACCAGAACTCCGGCCGCTATAAGCAATATGATATCGACGACATATCTCTTCTTCATCGATAAAAAACCTCCGTAATATTGTTAAAAGGTCCACGATAAACACCGTGGACCGTTAATTCATTCATCACTTTCGTTCAGATCTACAAAATCAAACTCTTCCTGACCTTCAAGGTCATAATCTGAAAAATCGAATTCGGCGTCCGAATCCTCATCGGAAAGGTGTCCGGATGACTGATCCGCCTTGTCGCTTTCGGGTGCGGCGCCTGCATCGGGCTTCTGCGAATTCCCCATCGAAGCGTCGAATGAAAGCGGATTGCTCACAAACGCGTCGAGATTCTGGATATTGATGCTGAAAGCCTCGGAAGAAAGCATCTCGATCTGAGCGTTCGCCAGATTCTTGAACTGAAGCTTGTACTTCTCGTACTGCTGTATCAGCGAAATGGTCTGCTGATGAAGCACCTCAAGCTCGTTCTTCGCATCGGCAAGCATGATGTTGGCCTTTGTGGTGGCCTCCTTCTCGATGCGCTTTGCTTCTTTTGCGGCGTTGTTCCTGGTCTCCTCAGCGGTCTTCTCCGCGAGCACCAACGCTTTCTGAAGGGTCTTCTCGATGGTCTTGTAGTACTGGATACCCTCATTCAGTACCGCAACCCTGTCCTTCAGCTCCATATTCTGGCGATAGAGCTCCTCGTAGGAGTTCAGGATATCGCGCATAAAATTGTCAACGTCTCTTTTATCGTATCCGAGTCCACCGGATTTAAACGACTTGTTCTGTATCTCTACAGGTGTTACCATACCCCAATCCCCCTCTGAACTTACATGGACTTACTGAGCAGCGGAACGTCATATCCGGTCTGAGCCAGAATGTCGTTGTAGTCGCCGGATACGTCAACAGTACCGGGCGCTGCGATAAAGATCAGATCGGAGATCTGGAAAAGCTTACCGTTAACCGAGTAAACAGCGCCGGAAATGAAGTCCATGATACGCTGCGAAACAACGATGTCATTGTCCTCAAGATTAACGATCGCAACACAGTTCGAGAGCAATACATCGCAGATATCCTGCGAATCCTCGAAATTCTTGGGCTTCATGACGCAAACCTCAAGACCGTCGCGTGTGGTCTTGATGGGAACGACCTTACTTCCTTCGGGTCTCTCCATGCGGAGCGTCTTGCTGTTGTTGCGGCTCTCGATATATGTGGAAGTGCCGTAATTGCTGGCTGAATGAGCCTTCTTAACCTGCGTGCCGTCTCCCGAAACGGAAGAAGATCTCGGTGTGGAAGCTCCCGACGCCGACGACGAAGGTCTCTTCGCCGAAAAATCACTCTTTCCCGGAGCGGGCGCCTCGGACGACCTGCGCTTTGAATTTACCGAATTCTCATATGCTGCAAAGGATTCGTCATCATCCTGAAGCTTCAGAGTATCTAAAAGTTGTTTAAAAAAATTAGCCATATTACAGCCCCTTACCTGGTATAATCTCGTGCACCGAATATTCCGGTGCCAACCCTCACATGAGTTGCGCCTTCTTCAACGGCGACCTCAAAATCCCCCGTCATGCCCATGGAAAGCACATTCATAAAAATATTATCGATGTTTTTAGAAGCTATGTCAACACTTAATTCCCGCATTTGACGAAAATAAGAACGGTTGGTTTCGGGCTCGTCCGTCTCGGGCGCAACGGTCATCAGACCGCATATCCTGACATGTTTTAAAGGCGCTATTTTGCGGGCCAGATCCTCGGCGTCCGAAGGCGCTATACCGTACTTTGATTCCTCTCCCGCTATATTGATCTCAAGCAGTATATCTGTCACGACTCCGGCCTTTTCAGACTCTTTGTCAATGACCTCGGCCAGCTTCAGACTGTCGACCGAATGGATCATCGCAACCTTCCCCGCAATATATTTAACTTTATTAGTCTGGAGATGTCCGATCAGATGCCAGTTAAGCTTCGCGTCGATCACTTCGAGCTTTCCGCAGAGCTCCTGAACCTTATTCTCACCGAAAGTATCGATACCGCACTCATGTGCTGCTATCACAGCCTCCGCAGGATTCATCTTGCTGACTGCTATCAGCGTGACCTCGCTCCTGTCACGTCCCGAGCGCTCACACGCCTTCGATATCCTCCCTTCGATAACGGCAAGATTCCTGCCTATCTCTTCTTTAGTAAGCATAGGATCATCTCCCTTCAGGCTTCTTATCTCAGATCAGTAAATGATCTTCCCCTCAACCGCATCCGCCGCGTTCAGCGCGATATGGTCATAGAGCCTCAGCCCGTCCTTTGTATTCTTCTTAACAATCGTGTATTCATCGTTCGAACGGAGCTTCTCGATCCTTGTAAATACGTAATAGCCCTTATTCACGCAGTACACGCCGTCAAGGAAGTTCACGGTCGCGACTTTCACTCTCTCGCCGGTATCCGGATTGCAGAGGATGTCGCCTTCGTTCACCACATTCGTGTCAATGTATGCGTAATATCCGTCCGAATAGTACTTTCTCGTGTAAATATCATCGTATCCTACAGCTCCCGTGGAAGCGTCGTATATCTCACGCTTTAAAACATATCCGCCTGCCGCTTCATCCGCAGAGAAAACGGTCAAAGGCACGATGTAATAGCCCTTCTGCGTAATGGCGGTCTTCGGGATCTTAAGGCCTTCTTCCGTCTCGTAATCGAACTCGATCGAAACGAATCTCGTATCCATATAAGCCGACATGTATTCGTTGAGCATGATCTGCGCAAGATAATCCTGGTCCTTGCGAAGGAGCTTCAGCTGTCCCTTTACGGGAGTCAGGCCCCCGTCGATATAAACGGTCACATTGCGCGTCTCAAGATTATTAACGTAAAAGTCCTCGGTAACGAGAGCCACGATCGACCATTCTTCATTATCGCAGATCCTGTATACGGCATCTCCGGAGGAAATGAGTCCCGCGTTCCTCAACGAATAAGGCTTTACCGAAGAATCCTTGATCATGTCCGCTGTCACGGCGTCCGCCGCGGTACCGCAGAGGCTGTCAGTCGTATATGAGATAACGCCGGAGCGGTCGGACCTGACCGAATGGAAATCCGAGGAAGAATTGCCCGCCGAAGACAGTCTGTCCATCTCGGCAAGCGCATTCCTGCTCACATAATCGTAAAGCGTCTCGACCAGAGAAGTTTTGAAACTCTCAGTCCAGGAAAGATCCGCGCCTGTATAGCTCTTCATGACGCCCGATATATCCGACTTGATCTTCCTGATCTCATCCGAAGAAAGGCTGATGTCTTCAAAATTCGAATTCAGCGCGGAATAAACATTATTCCCGGAAGCATCGACCGAGTATACAACACTGCTCTTAGCGCACTTGCGTCCGTTCTGGATATAGTAATTCACATAGCCCGAGTAAGTCGACGAAACCAGCTGCTCATCCCTTATGCACACAGCGGGATAAGAACGGTCGTAGCTTAAATTCTGTCCCTGCACCTCGTATATCGAAACCTGTTCCTTGGTCGCGTAAATATAGAGGTTTATGCACAGATAAATAAATACAAGCAAAAAAACGGCAGCTCCGATATGCTCGGGAGTGATCTTCGATAAGAAGCCCCGCGAGTATTTGTTTCTGCCGGTTCCCGTAAAACGGCTGCCGTCTATATTAACAATATTGTCGTTTTCCTGATCTCTGTCTCTTCTCATGGCCTTTAAAAATCAGCCCGGCAGGTTTCACCGGGCTGAGATGGATTTTCTAAACTGCTTTAGCTTTATAATGAAACGATAACCTTATCCTTGAAGCGGTCGGGTATCTGTGATCCGTCAACGCAGATGCTGATCACAAAGTCAATATGGAACTTCGCCGAAATGATCTCAAGCTTATCGAGGATCGGGCCGTAATCAGTATCGGTTCCCTCAACTCCCGAAAGAGCAAGGAAGCTGTCTAAAAATACCTTCTCAAGGTCATGATCCTGAGAAGCCATACCGCATACAAAACCGAGGAAGGTTTCGGGACTGTCCACGAAATAGTCACGTATGTTGATCAAACGAACATTCCTGTTCAGTTCGTACATGTGCTTTGAATTCTTGTCAAGGTAAACTACCGAGCCCTTCGATGCTGAAGCCTCTGTGTTCGCCTTATCAAGGAGAATAGGTGTTTTTCCTTTGCCTTTGCTGCCGGCAATAATCTGTATCATATGAAATCGCCCCTTTCGGATTGTAATTTCGCAGAACAATGCAAACCCCAACTATGTATCACTCTGCATAAATTATTATATACCACGAAACTTTAATAAACAAGTCAAAAGAGGTAAAAAATGACCATCTATTTATGGTTCAGACAAATGGCCAGAAGCAGGTTCATTTCCCTGTAAACGGTGTCCCTGTCCGTCGCTTTGAACAGCTCCGTGATATACCCGTGTCCGTCCGCAGTTTCCGAATAAACGATCAGACAGTTCTTCGCAGCGATCGTCTCTCCGGTCTTTCCGCACATGACCGTGATGCCTTCGGGTGCGGTCGTAAGACCTCTTGCGTAATAGTTTGTCGGAACAACTTCATAGTCCCTCACAGTACCGTCGGTACTGTATATCTTCGAGACATGCGAGGATCCGGTCATGATGCCCTTCAGATAGGGATTCTTAAGGCACTCATTGAAAATAAGATAAATGTCGTAGGCCGTGGTGTAATGATTCACATCCTGCAGACCGTGCGGATTCGTAAAATGCGTACCCGTGGCGCCTATCGCAGCCGCCTCGGAATTCATCAGCTTGCAGAAAGCGTCGACGGAACCGCTCACGTGCTCCGCGATCGCTACTGCTGCGTCATTGGCCGAGAACATCAGAAGGCAGTACATCAGATCTTCCATCGTGATCGTATCGCCCGCTTTGAAGCCGGTCTTCTGCGCTCCCGAGATCTCGATGCCGCAATTGTCCTTCTGGATCGTTACAATATCCGAAGGTTCGGTATATCTCGCCGCCACATATGCTGTCAAAAGCTTAGTGGTACTTGCAGGATATACCTTCTCAAAGATATTCTTCGAGTAGATGACCTCTGCCCTGTCCACGTCATAGCAGGCGGCCGATACCGCGGAAATGTCATCAAGCTGCGGGTTCGGTTTCTCTACGCTCGAAAAGCAGATATCCTGATATAAGAATTTCTGCGAATCGGCGAGTCCCGAGAACGTAAAGCCCGTTTCATAGGCCTCATGCACGGGATGAAGCTTCGCATATCCAGAGGTAAAGTAAGTCGGATCGACAGTCTGCCGGTCCGACACACAGCCCGCAAGAGCGCACATCAGCGCTAAAACGACAATTATGCTGCAAACACGTTTCATCAGTGATATAACTCTCTCCAGTCAAGATCGCCGCGCTCAAGAGCCTTTATCAGAAGCTCAGCGGTGGCAAGATTAGTCGCGATCGGGATATTGTGGGTATCGCAGAGCGACACTACATTCGCAATATCGGGCTCGTGGCTCTTGGGATTCAGCGGATCGCGCAGGAAGATCACAAGATCCATCTCATTATGCTCGATCAATGCGCCGAACTGCTGCTCTCCGCCCAGATGCCCTGCAAGAAACTTATGCACGGGGAGATTCGTCGCCTCTTCGATCAGCCTTCCGGTCGTTCCGGTGGCGTAAAGCGTATGGCGGCTCAAGATCCCGCGGTAAGCGATGCAGAAATTCTGCATCAGTACCTTCTTTGCGTCATGTGCAATAAAACCAACATTCATCGTAAACCTTCTCCATTCCCCTAATAACATTATATGATCGAAATCAGCCTTGGATCACAGGCGTCATTCGAGAAATTCAAATTCATCAACAGGCTTCGGGACATCTTCCTTCGGCTGCATGCTGATGTTCATCAGCAGTCCTATCGTGACAAGATTTATGAATAACGCCGACAGACCCGAACTCATGAAAGGAAGCGGAATACCCGTATTCGGGAGCAATGACGTTACAACGCCGATATTGATGAATACCTGTACGCTGATCAGGGCTCCGATGCCCATCGCGAGCATCATACCCAGATAATCCTTCGCTCTCTTTCCTATCCTGATGATAAGCACGATCATGATGAAATACGTAAGTAATACTGCGATCGCACCTATGAAGCCGAAGCCTTCGCCAACGGCCGTAAATATAAAGTCACTTTCCTTTACCGGAACGTAATATGTTCCCTTCAGGTTCTCGCCCATAAGGAACTTACCGATCATACCACCTGACTGTATCGCTGACTTCGCGTTGTTCTGCTGGTACATAAGCTCAGGATGCTCTTCGGGATGCAAAGCCGCAAGCACACGGTTTTGCTGCCACTCGGTCAGCAGCACCTGGAAATCCTGCTGTACATACCAGATAAGTCCTATCGCTATCGGCAGCGCTACGGCGACGATCGGGAATATAAACTTGTAAGGCACTCCCGAAACAAATACGAGTACCGCAAAGATCATAACCAGACATATCGTAGTCGAAAGGTCGGGCTGCATGAAGATCATCAGCGTGGGAACTCCCATCAGAGCTATCGCAAGCAGAAGCACCCAGATTTTTTTTATCTTCTTGTAGCAAATATCAAAGTATTTCGCCATGAATATGATCAGCGCGATCTTCGTAACCTCGGATGGCATGAACTCAAATCCCTTGTTATCCATACCGGCGGTCGGATCTCCTCCGATCTTTATCCATCTCCTCGCCTGATAATGCGACCATCCGTAGATCGGTAGCGAATTGCTGTAACGGCATATCAGCAGCAGCGCCATATTGACCAGATACAGTACCACAAACCATTTGGCGATAAAGTGATAATCGATCAGAGATATTACAAGGATAACTCCGAGACCCACAAGCAGTCCCATTACATGTTTCTGGTAAAGCCTCTCATCCGAGTCCTGAAGTATCTTGATCAGATAAGCTCCCAGGAATCCGAGCAGGTATACCAGAAACAGTACGTTGAAAGCTGCGTGCTTTAAGCGGTAGGCCTTGAAGTTGAAAATCGATTTTACAAAGTTAATCAAAAACATCTGTTAAAGCCTGCTTATCTTTCGTGGCGCTTAAGCTCTTTAATGGGAATATTCGCCAAAAGAGTGGGACCTGTAAGCTCACCGTTCTCATTCTTTGTCTGGATATTGATGTCCAGGCCGTCAAGATCGATCTCAATATACTTACGCAGAACATCGATAATATCGTTCTTGATCTTCTCCATTATCTCCGGCGAGCATCCTGTCCTGTCGGAAACCAGAGCCAGCTGAAGTCTGCTTTTCGCTGTATTGCTTGAAGAGGGCTTTTTCTTAAAGAAATCAAATACTGACATAATACGCTCTCCCCCTTAATTCTTCTTGAAAAGTCTTGCAAAGAAGCCCTTCTTTGCGTTGAGATCAAGGAAAGGAACGTCCTCTCCGCAAATTCTGCGGCAGATGTTCATGTAAGCCTGACCTGCAAGTGACTCATCGCCTACGAGAGGCTCACCGTTGTTCGTGGAAACAACGATCTTCTCGTCGTCGGGAACGATACCGATCAGATCGATCGCAAGGATCTCAACAACATCGTCGCTCGACATCATGTCGCCGCGGTTTACCATGTCGATCCTTAAGCGGTTAACGATCAGCTCGGTCTTCTTCATCTCGTTGGCCTCGAGAAGGCCGATGATGCGGTCCGCGTCACGTACGGCCGATACTTCGGGCGTAGTAACTACAAGCGCTCTGTCGGCGCCTGCGATCGCGTTCTTGAAGCCCTGCTCGATACCTGCGGGGCAGTCCATGATGATATAGTCAAACTCGCCCTTGAGCTGCTCGCAGAGGAGCTTCATCTCTTCGGGAGTTACGGCTGATTTATCCCTGGTCTGGGCTGAAGGAAGAAGATAAAGATTGGGATATCTCTTATCCTTGATCAAAGCCTGCTTAATGCGGCAGTTTCCTTCTATAACATCTACGAGATTATAAACGATGCGGTTCTCAAGTCCGAGAACAACATCCAGATTGCGCAGTCCTATATCGGTGTCGATAAGAACAACCTTCTTGTCCAGCTTTGCGAGACCTGTGCCGACATTTGCCGTGGTGGTGGTCTTGCCTACTCCGCCCTTGCCGGACGTTACAACGATTACTTCACCCATCTTGAATTCTTCCTCCTGTAATAAGTTCCTTTATTTTAGCCGATCCTGAGGTCGTTAAGGATCGATTTGGTGACCGGTTCGATATAAATATTCTCATCCTCAAGGAATGCGATCTTCGATTCCTTGGCCTGATTGCGGTCAGGGTTGTCGGGAGCACGTGCGATCGTGTCCGCGATGCGTATCTGCATCGGATTCATGTCGAGAGCGAAAACAAACGCGTCCCTGTTGCCCGATGCGCCTGCGACGGCATTGCCCTTTAATGCGCCGAGCACGATGATATTTCCGTTCGAGCTGATCGCCGCGCCGGGATTGATGTCGCCGACGTAGATAATGCTGTTGTCGCACTGAAGCTGCTGGCCGGATCTTAAGTTGCCCTTGTAGAAGGTGGCCGTATTGCCTGCGGTCTCCATCAGCGACTTGTTCACCGCCTGCGCAAAGCTGCTCGTCTCATGCGGATCCTCGCTTAAGATGCATACTACCTCGAGATCGGAATTCGTTCCGATAACATCGAGCAGCTCCATCTCCTCGCCGCGGGTCAGATCCCTTCCTTCAAAGCGCACAGCCGTCTTGCAGTTCCCGAGGAACTTCGACGAATCGGCAAACTTCTTAGCGACCATGTCCTTTAAGATGCCGAACTCGACCTGTCCGTCAAGAACCACGATAATTCCGTTTCTGCTTCCCTTGATCACTACCGAATTATCCATATGCTTAGACTCTCCTCTTTAGAATCTCACTGTACTTATAGTGATATTATTCTTTATCAGTCGGATACCGTGATATTGGTAACATTTGTTGTGGTAAGATCTCCGCTCAGGAGCTCTTCCTTATTCTCGTCGTTAAAGTAGAGGCCGTAAACCTCACGCGCGAGCTTTGCCGCATTGGCCGATGCGTATCCGTTCGGGATAACGATGGTCACGCTGACTTCGGGCTTCGAATACGGCGCGAACGAAATAAACAGACCGTGGCTGGGATGCGTAAGCGAAACCTGTGCGGTTCCCGTCTTTCCCGCAACCTTGAAGCCGAGATCGCCGTAAAGCGTGTTCAGGCTGTTCGCCGAGGTATTAACCACGTCGTACATACCCTTCTGCACCGCGTTCCACTGATTATCGGTGTAGCTCTCGATCCGGTTGAATACGGTCGCGCTGTTGTCTGTCTCTTCGCCCGACTCTTTATTGACCGTTTTGTCGACGATCGTCAGGTTAAATACCGTTCCCTTGTTCGCGACAGCGGTAACGTATCTGGAAATCTGGATCGGCGCAAAGTTGTGATAATATCCGATCGATGTACGTACCGCGTCGGTACTGGATATTGCGGGCATGGACTCCGGAACCTCTACTCCGGACTTATCCGCAAGACCGAACCAGGAAGCGTATTTCTGGATCTTCGAGATACCGAGTGAGTCGCTGTACTCTCCCTTCGCGTCGAGCGACATATTGTAGCCGACCTGATAGAAGAAATAGTTACAGCTGTGCTGGATAGCCTGCGTCAGATTGATCCAACCGTGATTGCCGGGATATTTCCAGCACTTGGGGGAAGGATCGACAAGCTCGAACAGACCCTCGTCCTTGATCTTCGTCTGAGTTGTAATGACGCCTTCGGCCATTCCGGCGAGCGCCATAAGCGGCTTGAATGTGGAACCCGTAGCCGTCTGCTGCTGTGTGGGACGGTTGAGCAGTGGAGTCGCGCTGTTCGCGAGCAGCTTGCTGTAATAGTCCCAGTCGATCTTATTCGCGAGCATGTTGTTGTCATAGCTCGGATAAGTGACCATAGCGAGCACGTCTCCGTTATTGACATCCGTGATGACGATCGAACCGCTGCAGGGCTCGAGCGCCAGCATACCGGGCGTGATCTCGAGGTTCGTGAGCTTCTCTTTTACAAAATAGTAAGCTCCGATCCTGCCGTTCTTAAGCCTCTTATAGTCGTTCTCGTTATATTCGAGAACGCCCTGATCGTACAGGAGCAGGCACATATCCTTGCCGGAGATCTTGTAGTTGAAGATCAGCACCCTGTAGATCATTTTTTCGAATACCGTGTTATTATACAGTTTTTCGAAAACATAATCTATAAGCTTATCGTAAACTTCGTTATTTGTATTGTAATCGCTGCCTATGCCGAGCTTCGCGAGGTCGATCCACTGTATGTCTATCGCGTGCTGCAGGAACTCGCTCAAAGAAATCTTGTCCTCGGTGTATTTAATATAGGTCTGGTCCTTCTGGTCGATCAGTTCCTTTAAGAGAACCTGGTTGGACCTCAGCATCGAGTAGATGTAATCGATATAGCCTTCGTACTCCTCGGTCAGCTTGCTGTTGATTATCGGCGAATTATACGACAGTATGTCATGAAGCTTGTCGAGCACCTGGCCTTCTTTGGTCTTATAGGTGTTGTATATCTTCTGCTCAAGCTCCGTCGCGTCGTCAGCCTGGAAATGGCTGATATCGAGCACGCTGTTCGCGATAAATGCGTTATATACCTCGTAAATGGGAATCGTGATCTTACTCGCCGAATCTCCCTTTCCGCCGTAGCTCGTCGAATTGACGATCTTCGAAATAAGGATCGCCGCGATATTGTTCTCGAGAATGTGATAGCAGGCTATCTGCAGCTCACGGTCTATCGTAAGGTAAATGTCGTCACCCGCGACGGGCGATGATTTAACGGTCGAAGAAATGATCTTTCCGGTACCGCTGACCGAGAGTTCCTCGACTCCGCTCTGTCCGCGCAGCAGTGAATCCATCTCTTTTTCAATGCCTGTTTTGCCGACAACCGACGAGGTATTGTACATATCCTCTTCAAGGTTGGCGTTCAGCGCATCGGCCTCTTCCTCGGTAGCCTTACCCGTGTATCCGAGGATATGTGCGAAGAACAGGCTGTCGTTATATACTCTCGAAGTAACCTGACGTATCTCTACGCCTTTCAGCTCCGCCGAATTCTCTTCTATCGCCGCTATGGTCACGGTATCGACATCCGAGCAGATCGTAAACTCGGAATACTGCGGATACAGCGTGAGCAGCGCGTATCTTACGGTCATGATCTTCAGCGCCTGCCCGACAGGGTAATCGTCCGATATGCCGAACATCGGAGACTGCTTGTTGCCGTTCTTCATGAAGTTATATACTTCTTCGGCAGTGGCCTCTTTCTGTTCGTCGGTCAGCTTATTGACGCTTGTAAGACAGTAAGCGTTCTTTTTGAACCTCAGCAGCGCATTGCCCGAAAGATTGAAAGCAAATTCGCCGTTTTCGTCAATATATATCGCGAAATCCAGTTCCAGCTCGTGTCCGTTGCGCTCGATGATGTCGATCAGTTTCGCTATCATCGCGTTGCGCTCGGCGTTGCTTCCGAAATTCGCGCTGTTGCTCATTACTATGTTGTAGCTCAGTACGTTGTATGCCAGCAGATTGCCGTTCCTGTCGTAGATATTGCCGCGAACGCTGTCCGTGTAGCGAAGCTTGTAGGACTGGTAATTCGTGTCCTTCGAAGTATTGTTCTCGTCGGTCGCCACCGCAAGTATCTGCAGCGAATACATCCTGCCGACCAGGATCGAGAAAAGCACGATGATCAGGATCGACAGATATACAAGCCTTGAGCTGAATATCTCTTTGAGTTTGTTTAAAAATGCATCAAACATCAGTCTCGGTCAAACCTCTTGAAGAAAATGTTGCAGGAATTCAGGAACTTATACAGCAATATCGCGATAAGCACCGTGTAAATAACTCTCGGGAACATAAACCTGACCATGTAAAAACCGATGTTCAGCTTGCCCGAGAGCAGGTAGAAGAACAGGTAATACATCAGGTTGTAAAACAGTTCGGAAACTCCCACAAGTATAAGCGGTATCGTGTAATCGTTCTCATCATAGAAACGATGCAGAAATCCCGCCAGATATCCTATCAGCAGGTACATCAGGGCAAACAGGCCCATGAAGCTGCTGTAGGTGCAATCGATCGTCAGACCGCATATCAGTCCGGTGAGCATTGCGGGTATCCGTCCGCGCATGAACGCTACGGATACAACAAGTATGAGCAGAAGGTTCGGGACCACTCCGGCCAGCGCGATCGATTGAAATACGCTCGTCTGCAGCACATAAAGGATCACGGTTTCCGCTATCACTGCCAGAATTCTAATTATCACTTGAAACTACCCCGTCCAGATCCTCAAGC
>CAMZAI010000032.1 GCA_947304065.1 uncultured Clostridia bacterium
CTGCAGCGGACCGTTCGGATCGCCTGTGGGCGCCGGTATCTTTTTAACGATAGCCTCGAGCACGTCCTCGATATTTACACCGTTTTTGGCGGAAATAAGGGGCGCGTCCTGAGCCTCGATGCCGATCACGTCCTCGATCTCCGCGATAACCCTTTCGGGTTCCGCCGAAGGCAGGTCGATCTTATTGATGACCGGAAAAACCTCGAGATCGTGGTCCAGCGCCAGATATACGTTCGCCAGAGTCTGCGCTTCGATTCCCTGTGCAGCGTCAACAACGAGCACAGCGCCTTCGCATGCGGCCAGGCTTCGCGAAACCTCGTAGTTAAAGTCTACGTGGCCGGGAGTATCGATCAGGTTAAATATGTACTCGTTGCCGTCCTTTGCCTTATATACGGTGCGCACGGTCTGAGCCTTGATCGTTATGCCTCTCTCACGCTCGAGATCCATATTGTCGAGCACCTGGTCCTGCATCTCTCTCAAGGTCAGCAGTCCGGTCTTTTCGATGATACGGTCGGCAAGCGTCGACTTTCCGTGATCGATATGGGCTATAATACTGAAATTTCTGATTTTGCTCTGATCTGTTGCCATATAATATCTTTCTGAAACTTGTTATTTTATTAATGCCGAAAATGTTTATTCCTCGAGCGGAAGTACCTTCAGCAGTTCCTCGCATACGGGCTCCATCTCGGGAACCTCGAGAAGCTCTATCTCACCGGCGTCCACGCGAGCGGCGATCTTAGGATCCATAGGAAGGCTCGCAAGGAGCTTAAGTCCGAATTTATCGGCTACTTCCTCGCAGTGGCTCTCGCCGAATACCTGTATCTTCTCATCGCAGTGAGGACATTTAACGTAGCTGTAGTTCTCGATGAGTCCGAGGATCGGGATATTCATCATCTTAGCCATGTTAACGGCCTTTGAAACTACCATCGAAACGAGCTCCTGAGGACTCGTTACCACGATTATTCCGTCAACGGGCAGCGACTGGAAAACGGTGAGCGGTACGTCGCCGGTTCCGGGAGGCATATCGACAAACATATAGTCTACCTCATCCCAGAAAACCTCGCTCCAGAACTGCTTAACGGTGCCTGCGATGACAGGTCCTCTCCAGATAACGGGAGCATCCTCGTTCTGCAGCATCATGTTGATCGAAATGACCTTGATGCCGCTGTGAGTGATGGCGGGAAGAATGCCCATCTCACTGCCGAGCGCCTGATCATGTATGCAGAAGGCCTGCGGGATCGAAGGTCCGGTAAGATCGGCATCGAGAATAGCTGTCTGGAAGCCCTTTTTCTGCATGAGGACAGACAGATATGAGGTTACAAAGCTCTTTCCTACGCCGCCTTTGCCGCTGACAACTCCGATAACCTTTTTAACTACGCTGGCTTCGTTTACCGGAACCTGAAAACTCTGCGGATTCTGGCGTGACGCGCACTCCTCGCCGCATGTTAAACAATCGTGTGTACACTCTGACATAATATTTCCTTTCATCAAACAGCCTTATTTTACCCGCGATAATACGGGCACGGGCTGATTATTTTTCCTATATCCTTACGGGATTAGTCAACCACCGTTATCCTGCCGTCGACCTTCGCGTCGACATTTCTCATGTTAGAGAACAGCTCCTCGTAAATGCCGAGGCATGAAACAGCGACAACTCTGGGCGACTTGATCTTTGAAACCTCTTCGAGCGTGATGTCGAAAGAAGTATCCATATTGTTGAAATGATAACCCTGAAGGCCAATCTTTAAATGATCGCTGTCCTTTATTTCCTTACCCTTGAAGGTGAACGATTCAAATTTATGCCTGCTCTTTGACCATACATAGCGGAAGTCCTTCGAATACTGATAGAATTCCGTGTGTCCGGTCAGATACTCGTCTCTCATTACATAAGAGATCATATGACGGAGCTGCTTTCCGGTAACTTCGATCATGTAGAGCGGATCGTCGAACGGGAAGAACTCTCTGAGATCCTGCAAATGAAGGATCGGTCCGAGCTCCGGGAGTCTCAAAGACCCGGAACCGAGCACCATGATATCAAAACTGGAGTCCGTCTGCATTACGTCCGCAAACAGATTGCCGAGCTCGGTCTCCATGTTTCTGGCGGGATGCGTGAGCTTTCTCTTAAAGTTCGTGAGAACCGAAAGATACTTTTCATCGGTCTCGGACTTGTAGGCGTTCAGCAGTGTCGTTACATCCTTGTCGGGCTTGCAGAGCTTTGAATTGATGTCATCAACAAACCACTTGAAGTCCCTGACCTCATGCGAATCCTTATCAAATTGGATCTCGCAGCGGCCCATATGCGATGAACCGGTTCCAACCTGAACGATCGGAATGCCGTTTACATAGCAGGGTTCCTCGAGCAGCGTATGGGTATGTCCGCCGATGATCAGATCTACATGAAGCTCCGAAGGGATCAGCGCAGCCAGCTCCTGATCCTTGTCAAAGCCTATATGCGAAAGGATAACCGTATAATCGGTATCCGTGGTCCTGTATGTATCAAGGATGACCTTGATCTCCTCTGCGGCCGCTCTTACATCGACTACGCTTCCGATGATGTCCTCACTCCTCGTCGAAGCCAGGATCTCATCGGTAATGATCCCGATGAACATAACCTTGATCCCGCCCTTCTCGAGCTGGATGTAAGGGTTAAACAGACGCACATGGTTTGTCTTGATGAACAGGTTTGCGTTAATGATCGGGAAACGTGCGCATTTCTCTATAAAGAGCAGATGCGCAAGACCGTAATCCACCTCATGATTGCCGATCGTAACAACATCAGGCATAAGCCTGTTCATAAGCTCTATGGTCGAAAGGCCCTTGTATTCGCTGTCGATAACGGAGCCTCTGAACATATCTCCCGCGATCGCGAAAAGCGTATTGTCGTTTATCTCACGCTTCTCCTTAACATAACCCGACATCAGCGAAATGCCGCCGGTAGCGACGCCGTCCACAGCCTCCGGAAGGAACGCGCCGTGAATATCATTTGTATGCAGCAGTGTTAAATTAATTGTCTCACCCATATTATTCTTCTCCTGTAATTTTTATCAGTCGGACGCAACATTGTCCATATAGTCCTCGGCATCTGCTCGAAGCAGCCCCGTAATACCGGTGCGGACCATCTCTTTGATCTCGTAATCGTTGAGCATCTTGATGAACGAGTCAAGCTTGTCCTGATTTCCCGTAAGCTCCATCATCATCGAATCGTTCGAGACATCGACAACTTTTGCGTGGAATATTTCCGCAAGCGTCGTGAGCGGGGTGCGGCGTTCGATATCGGCGCCTACCTTGATCAGCATAAGCTCGCGGCATACGGATTCACGGGAACGGAGTTCGTTGATCTCGATGACATCTTCAAGCTTCAGAAGTTGCTGCTTGATCTGCTCGAGGATCGGCTCGTCGCCGTCCGCAACCACTGTCATTCTCGAAAGTCCCGGATTCTCTGTCTCCGCTACGGTCAGTGAACTGATATTGTAGCCTCTTCTCGAGAACAGGCCCGAAACACGACTCAAAACACCGGAAGTATTCTCAACCAAAATCGAAAAAACCTTGCGCATCGCCATTTCCCTCACTGTAAATTATCAATTACAATCCATATCTAATTGACTATATCATATCTTTTCCAAAAAAACTACATGTTTTCTTTTCTGAAAATAAAAAAAGGTGCGGGCAGCAGGGGGAATCATCCTCCCGGCTGCCTGCACCGCAATATCGCCGCTATGTTCTCAGGTCTTCTTTATGAATTCGTTTCCGCATCTCTTGCAGGTGATCTGTATGCGTCCTTTCCCTCTCGGAACCCTCAGCTTCTGTTTGCATTCGGGACATTTGAACACCTTGTATTCGGCGTCGTATACCTTGCCCTTATAGCAGTTGCAGTGAGACCTGTATCCGTCTGAATTATTGTTTTTCTTACCGAAAGCGCGCCTGAAAGCGTCCAGTATCTTTCCCTTCGCGCAGAGGAACTTATCATTCTCGTATCCGCGCTTGTATATATTCTTTGAGAATATCCTGAAATAGCACAAAACAAAGCAAACCAGGCAGATATAAAACGCAATCTGCCATCTGAATACGGTACTGAAGATCATCAGGAGAAGCGTGAAATACATCAAAAATCTCCCGAGCTCGTCAAATCCGTATCGCCCGTACATAAATCGGGCGAAGCGATCCCTAAATCTCATCCGCGGTCAACTCCATTCCGTGCCTTTGCACTGTCATACATAAAATAATAATCCCACATTTCTCAAAAAACCGGATTTAAAGAACCTGTTCTTGAGAATGATAAGCCTTCTCGCGAAGAATCCGGCGCTCTTAAGCCTTATAAAACTAATAAGATGCCTGCGCTTGTTCTTCGGGAGCATATCTCCGTAAATATCGTAAAACAGCTCCGCCTGATCGTAAGTCTTGCGAAGGCGTTCCCTCGTATCTTCTTTTCTTACCGCACGGTCCTTTGTGTAGGCCGAAAAACCGGACTGCCCTACCTGATTGTCTCCGTGCTGCCTGTAAAGGATAACAGGCGTTTTATTGTAGCGTACAACTCCGAAAGCCGAAGCTATAAGAGCCATCCACCAGTCATGATAACGTATCTCGGGGCCGGTCTCATCGAGAAGCTTTACCAGCGCGTCGTTCATCATGGTCGTGCAGCCGATGCATTTATTCTCGATCAGCATGCGCGAGAACTTGTTCTTCCTGACTTTCAGCTTATTCGTCCTATAGAACGAGCGGCTGATAAAATTAAGATTCTCATCTACGATGATCGCGTCGTTGAATGACAGGATCGGCATAACAGCGCCTCTTCTGGCCTCAATGCGTCTCATCTGCTTTACTGCGAGCGTGATCTTGTCCGAGAGCCATACATCGTCCTGGTCGCAGAACATATAGTAAGATGCCGGCGTCGCTTCGGATATCCTCTTCAGATTCGTAAGGAAACTGAGTGTGGAACCCATATTCCGTTCGTTCTTTGTGAGGAAAACCTTGCCGGGATAAGCCTCAACATAGGCTTCGACTATCTCGCAGGTATCATCCGTCGAGCAGTCGTCGCACACAAAGACCCTGAAATCCCTGTAAGTCGAATTCAGCAGGGAATCCAGCTGCTCTTTTATATATTTGCCGCCGTTGTATGCAGCAAGAATAATATTAACACTGTGCATTAAATCAACCTCTGCCGCTGAAATGCTTACCGCAGAAATAACCTGCATACCTTACCATACCGGTGACGATCAGTTTTGCGGCGCATCTGTACTTCTTTTTCTTCATGAAGAACCTGATGCCCGTTCTGATGTATCTGATGCCCTCGCTCTCGCTCCTGAGATGCTTATAGATCTCGGGATGAGCCTTCTGGTTCAGCGCTATCGTACAGTTGCGGGAGAAATGGTCCCTGAGCGTCATGTTGTGCGAATGATATACCTTTGCATCCGCGCAATACTCAACAGTATACCCCGCGTTCAGCGCATTATATGCGAAAATGCCGTCTTCATTGAAATTCGCGCTTTTGTCGAAGCCGCCTATCTCTTTATGCAGCGCACTGTTGTATATCGCACAGGTATCCGAGCAAAATATCGCTTTTACTCCGACTGTCTCCAGATCCTTCTTTGTCTGTGTGCGGCTCTTTGTAGGATAGTTAAAACGTCTGGTGAACTTCTCGATGCTGTCTGCGTTCCCGTAAGCCACCTGCCTCGCGTAAGCTGCAGCTGCTCCGGGCTTGCCGACTGCAGTCATGAGCGCTTCCGTCATATTTTCATCGAAAGGCACGGCGTCCTGCGTCATGAACAGAACGTAATCGGAAACAGCCTCGTCCATACCTCTCTGCCTGGTGCCGCCATGCGTGAAATCTGCTTTTTTGACCTGCTCGACGATCACGCTTTGGTCGAGTTTCTTTTTTAATTCCTCAACCTCGGACTCGTCGTCGGTCGTAAGCAGAACCTTTATCCTGTAAGGCTTTACTTTCTGCTTAAGAAGCATTCCGACTGAACGCTCCAGTTTATCATCCGGTTTATATGCCGGGATCACAACTTCAAAACTCATCGGATCCACCCTCATTTATTCAATATTACTTATACGCATATATGATTATAGCATAGCCTTTGGCTTTTGTTCGTTAAATAAAAATAAACATTCAATAAAAAATAGCCTCCAAAGCCCGCCAAAAGGCTTTGGAGACCTTACTAAAGCATATTCTTTAAATGTTTCAGCCTTCTGTATCGAAATCTTCCTCTTCGTATTCAAGAGACTGCTCTTCGGGATCTGCGTTGAGCGACTCAAAGATCTCCCTGCGGTTCGAAGAAACGGTATCGAGCTTTTCCTTGATGGTTCCGAGCAGATTCTCGTTGCGATCCTTGATCTCGTTGTATGAAGACGAAAGAACGCCCTCCACGATGTTCATGATGTCGCCTGCGTATGAAAGCACGCCGGTACGTACGTTGTCCGAGAACTCTTCAGCCGAACGTCTTACTTCCTCAGCTTTTGAGGTCGCATCCTGGATCAGATCGTTCGCCTGCTTGTAAGCGTCCTGCATGATCTTGGTCTCATCGACCATCTGCTGTGCGCGCTCCTTTGCTGCGTTCTCGATCTCCTGAGCCTTTTCCTCTGCCTGCGCGATAATGGTGTCGCGGTTGGCGATGATCTTCTGATAACGCTTGATCTCATCGGGCGTTCTTCTCTTGAGCTCGTCGATAAGGTCGAGCAGCTGGTCCTTCGGAACTATTATCTTTGACTGTGAAAGAGGCGTAGGCTTGCATTCCTCAACAAATTCGTAGATCTCATTGATGAGCTGTTCAATTCTGGTCTGTGACATAATCTTTCTCCCCTTTAAATTATTTAAGTTTTGCTATCTCTGCGTGCTTCCTGAAAATATCGTCGATGATCTCGGGTGATACAAATCCCGAAATATCTCCGCCGTAGCTGGCGATCTCTTTTACGATACTTGAGCTTACATACGAATACTCTACACTGGTTGTAAAGAATATGGTATCGATGTCGGGATTCAGCTTGTGGTTGATCTGCGCGATCTGGAGTTCATACTCGAAATCAGTGATGGCTCGTAAGCCTCTGACTATTACGCTGGCTCCGATCTGTCTTCCGAATTCAACGGTCAGGCCGTCAAAGGTATCGACCACGACATTAGGAATATCCTTTGTGCACTTCCTGAGCAGTTCAAGTCTCTCTTCAACCGAAAACCAGGGCCTTTTTGCCTGGTTCGGCAGAACTCCGATGACGAGTCTGTCAACTATCTTCGACGAACGCTTGATGATATCGAGATGTCCCTGTGTTACCGGGTCGAATGTACCCGGATATAATGCAATCTTCATTAACTCTTACTCTTCCCTTCTTCACTGAGGGTTATGAACATATGCTTGTTCGAACCGTACAGCTTTTCCCTGGTGATCTCGAAGCCGAGACCGCTAACATACGAAAAATCCGTATCATTCTTCGCTTCCACGATGATCGTTCCGTCTTCCTTGAGCAGATTGAAATGCGAAAGCTCCCCGAGCACTTTGCGCTCAAGCCCGTTTGAATAAGGAGGATCCATGAATATCACGTCAAACCGCTTTCCCTCAACGAACAGACGGGATATTACTCCCGCGGCGTCCGACCTGATGATCTCTGCCCTGTCAGCCAGCTTCGTAAACTCCAGATTCTCCCGGGTATATCTGATCGAAGTATCCGAGGAATCCACAAAAACCGAAGAAGCGGCTCCTCTGCTCAAAGCCTCGATCCCGATCGCTCCGCAGCCGCAGAACAGATCGAGGAAATCGGCACCCGGAACACGCGCGGATATGATATTAAACAGGGTTTCCTTGATCCTGTCGGTGGTCGGCCGAACATCCGCTCCGGGCGGAGTCTTAAGCCTCAGTGACCTGCATGTGCCTGCGATTACTCTCATAATTCCGGATCATTCCTTCACAAATAAAATAGTATTTATTATCTGCCGTCAAGTCAAGCGCTTAATTGATTTTGATCAGATAACTTACCGAATCGCGGTCAGCTGCGGTAAATCCGGACGGATATACGACCGTTCCCAAGGATTCGAGAAGTTCGAAATTGATCGGCGCGTTCAGCTCGTTTTCAACAGTCTGAGCGGCACGCTCAATATCGCCGATGTAAATGTACTCAATATTGTATTTCTCAATAAGCGACTTAACTTCCGAAGCGTTCTTCGAGGTATAGAGCGTCTTAATGTCGGCTTCGCGCTCGGTGATGATCGAAGCCATCGAGTTAACGCCGTCCCACTGCCAGAGCTGTTCATGCGTCTTCCATCCGAGCAGATTCGGAAGTCCGGTCATGATCGAGAGGCGGTTGTAATCCTTGTAGCTCGGTCCGTTGAGCTCGAGAAGGACCGGTCTGCCCTCGATATTTTCATTGATCCATTTAGCGGTATTGTAATCCTGCTTATTGACTGTCTTCAGATACTCGTCGCAGCGGAGCTCCTTGTAGTTCTCTCCCTTTGTCCAGCCGCTGAACCAGGCCTTTGTCGAATTTCCGAAGTAGCCTGTGGTCGAGAGCAGCAATACTCCGGTGATTATCGCGAATACAAAGTTGCTCTTTTTCTTCGCGAAGAACAGCAGCTTTGAAATGATATAGCCCATAGCCATGCCAAACATGATGAAAGCCTGATAGGTAAGCTTGAACATCGTGTTCGCGCGCTTATATGCGCCCGAGTAGATATCTCTTACGTAGATGACCTCGGGGATCAGGATCAGGCCGATCGCGCAGAGTCCGAGGATCAGGACGAACATATCGGGAACCTCGAGATTGCCGATGAATCGGTAGAGAAAATTGTCCCTTCCTACAAAGGAAGTGCTCTCTTCCTTCGCATAGACATTGTTATTTTTCTGTTCCCTGATCAGCGCAAAGAGGAAATAAAGCACAACGATGATCGGAAGTCCCCAGAGCACCATCAGCTGATACAGAGGCGTCCTGTTCTCGCAGAGCATGATCGACGATGATATCTGGTTGAAACTCAGTGTAAAAGGCAGACATGTGATCTTCTCGACAACGATCACCACTACCGCATGGAAAAATGTCAGCTTCAGCGTCTTCAGTGAGAAATCATATACGACCGCGTTCGAGAAAAGTATCACCGCACCCGCAACAACGAAATATATCGGGTAATCCCAGAAGTTCGTCGTATGGAACAGACCTACAAAGAAGCCTGTAAGTATGATGCAGGGATGGAATATCTCTCCGAAGAAATCGGGGATACCGAAGATCATTCCCTTGCCTTCGGGCTCGAAGCTTCCGAGAAGCCTCGCGGCGTCCATCTTCTGCTTCCTGTAGCGGATAAATGCGTAAAGTACGGCAACAACCGACAGCACAAAGATAATATTGATCACATGAGCGTGCAGATCGCCGAGTACGAACGAATACAGCGGGAATTCATGTATGGTCTTATCTTCCGTTTCGGGATTGTAACCGATGTATCTGGTCGCATTCGGGAACCAGTAAGCCGGGAAAGTATATCCGAGCTTCTCAGCCATCTTATCGATGCCGAACATCGATCTTAATGCAGGGATGATCTTCGCGTAGATCACATACTGCATATTACCGGCGAAGGATACCGCTATACCCGCAAGAGCGCCCGCAAAAGCGGGGAACAGCCTGAATACGGGATGCTTGGAACGGCCCGAATCATTCAGATGATCGTTCGCGACATTGTAGATGATCGATGCGGGCAGCGAGAAACCGAGTGCCGCGATCATCATCAGCATCATGTTGTAGCCGTAATTTACGCCCACGCCCGAGAGCTTCGACAGATAAGTCGAGAGGAAAAGGCCCACATAGTAGTAATTGAGCGCATTGCCGGACAGCCACATGTCTTCCGGAGGCATGAAATCGGACTTGTCCATCGAAACCATGAACGCATAGTCCATCAGCTTCTCTGTCGTACCGTAAGCATAGGGATTAAAGCCTTTCAGATAAAGCCAGAATACGAAGAGTACGAGGAATACGCCCTCTGCCAGAAGGATGTGGGCGATATTGAACGAATCAAAGATATAGATCTTTTTCTTTGAATTACAGAAAAACAAAATGCCGTTTAAGATCACGCAGATACCCACAACGATAATGCAGGACGTACGCGTGAATTTGAGGGCATGAACAGACGAAAGATACCACATGAGCCATCCGGAGACAGCTATACCGATCGTCTTTGCAAACATCCAGCCTTTGTCGGCAAAATTTCTGAAGATCATCGCCGAAAGAGGCATAAATACAACGCCGATCACAAAGATGGCGAACCACCATCCGGTAAAGAACGAAAATTCCCGGCCGAACAGCTTATGCGCGAGCACGAAAGAAGCTATGCACAGAAGGATCCCCATTCCTCCCAGAAAGGCGTGCTCTGCCTTGAATGAAAATGAACTTTTTACAGTTTTTTCCATAACTCAAAATACTCCCGATCAATTAACTTTATAAATGGTCAGCTTATCAAGGTCAGCACCCTGTGTATAAACGACCGGATAATTCTTTTCGAATATGGCTTCGTTCAGCTCATATTCCGCAGATTCCCTGTTCGTGCGCTCGATCACGACATAATTTATGCCGCTCTCATTGATCAGCTGCTGTAGTTCTTTCAGACTCCTGCAGCCGTAGATCTCGGCCGATATCGCATCCCTGCCCGAAGTGTCATATCCGCAGGACCATGCGAAATACTGCCATGCGGTGTAAAGCATCGCTCCGCTGAGCAGGATCGAGCTTCCGTTGCTCGAATTCGACAAATAGTAATTCGGCGTCAGGAAGACATCTTCCTTCGTGCAGTTCTGCTCGATCCACGCAGTAAGAGGCGCATCAAGGTTATTTACCATCGCATTCTTCGGATTGTTGCGCTTCGCGATGATATAAGTATCGTAAATACCGGTGGATATCATGCAGAACAGCATGATCCCGGCTATTACCCTCAATGCATATTTCGGATGCTCAAACATTCCGACCAGCGCATCTGCCGCGAAAATATCAAAGAACATTACCGCGAACATAATGTACTTGTGATTTACCGCGATATCAGGCGTCATCGAAACCGTAAAGGCAAATACAACGAGCATCGACGCGGAGATCATTATATAGCGCTTTACTCCGTCGGTAAGCGCGAAGAAAACGACCAGCAGAGGCAGCAGGAAACCGAGCAGCTTTACGAGATAAAGTATCGAAGAAGCCATGGTTCCGTTATCCGAGAGGAATCCGAACCTGAATGACGTGCTGAAAGCACTTCCGTCAACGAATACCTTCTCCTGAATGATCGCAAGTATCCCGGCGATCGCTGCGGTTATCACGAATTCGAGCCTCTTATGCGATGCAGCGGCTATAAAGAACAGTACGATGATAGTCGCAAGCAGCACCGCGCCGTTAAAGAATCCGAGTCCGCCGAGCAGAAGTCCCGCGCCCACAGCCGGAAGAATCTCTTCCGGGAGCCAGCCTTCGGGACAGATCAGACTGTCAGTAATGTAATTCCTTAAGGTTCCGCCCTCTTCCTTCATACGCTCAAAGGACTCGTAGAGTCTCGGAAGGAAGATCATTACGATGATCAGCATAACGCTGACGCCCAGTGCCAGATGGCGCTGATTAATATATACGTTGAGGTTCCAGAGACCCCAGTTCTCATTCTGGGTGGAACCGATGAATTCAGTATTGTCGATCAGAGCCCTGAATATCTTCGTCCCTTTCGGAAGAGACGCTATGTAATTAAACAAGGCGAAAGAGCTTCTGAAAGTAAGCAGAGTGCATGTGATGATACCGGCTGCTCTTCTGCCCGTGATCTTGCAGGCCGCCACGTAAAGCAGCGAGAACATGCTCATTACCGACAGGAAGCTCGGGAGGTTGAACGCCCAGTCGAGGCGCATTCCGAGGAATTCAAGGTTGCCCGCGAGGAACTGGAACATGAAATGATATTTCACATCCTCACCCGCAAAAAGCGAGTACTGAGTCGGGAAATTCTGCATGTTCGAGAAGGACCTGATCATCGAAACATGAGGCGTAAAATCGGAGAACACCGTAAGTCCGACATAGAGCTGTCCGTGCGATACAAAGAACGATTTTACTATCAGGAAACCGAACAGAGCCGCTATCGCAGCGAACATGAACTTCTCCTCGGGTGTGACTCCTGAAAAGATGTCTCGTATCGTTATTATCCTTCCCCTGATGATAATGAACAGTCCGACGCCTATCGCGATGATCGCGAATACCATCGTTATCTCATTGGCCAGGAACAGGGGCGTGTCGGATTTCGACAATATGCACGCAAATATATAGCTCATCCAGTTCATTACGATAATGCCGAAGGTATAAGAAACCGGCAATATCATAAAGCAGAGGGACAGATCGAGCCTTTGACCGTTGTAATCCGTCTCCGTAAAGAATTTCATCTGCGGGAAGAACAGATTAACCGCGACAAACCCCAGCAATATACTTAAGATCAAATAAACAAAGCCTAACATTATTTCCTCACATCGTCAGCGGTGATTTTTGTAAGCTCTTCAACTGTCGGATCGCTTAAGTCGCTGATACGGTTTGCCTGATTTATGACGATACGCTCGAAAAGATTTCGGATGCCTCTTGCGTTGCCGAAATCCGCGCGTTCCGTGTCATTCATATTCTCAATGATGCCGTAGCACTTGCTGATCGCTGCGTCATCGATCTTAAAGCCTGCGTTTACAGCCATCGAACGGAGTATCTCGATCAGCTCCTCGTTGCTGTAATCCTTGAAGGCGATAAACTTGTTGAATCTGGAAGTAAGACCTGTGTTGGCCTTAAGGAAGTTCTGCATCTCCTCGGTGTAGCCCGCCACGATGACCACCAGATCGTCTCTGTGGTCTTCCATCAGTTTTACCAGAGTCTCGAGAGCTTCGTCTCCGAAGTCGTTGCTGAACTGATTTACGAGAGCATAGGCCTCGTCAATGAACAGCACGCCGCCGAGAGCCTTATTTACAACGTCTCTGACCTTTATCGCGGTCTGGCCCACATATCCGGCAACAAGACCGGATCTGTCGGTCTCCACGAGAGTTCCTTTTGAAAGGATCCCGAGCTCCCTGTAAATGCCCGCGATCAGACGGGCGACCGTAGTCTTTCCGGTTCCGGGATTGCCGGTGAATACCATGTGATAGCTCATGTCCATGAGCGGCAGTCCGTGCTTTTTCCTGAGTGCGCGGACCTTTATCAGATTGATCAGTGACCGCACTTCGGCCTTAACGGCCTCGAGGCCTACGAGGTCGTCAAGCTCCTTTAGGAGCCTGTCGAGATCCGACGCGTCTTTTAAGCTGTTGACCGGCTGCTCCTCAACTTCGGTATTTACGATCTTCTTGATAGCAACGGCTTCGCGCGAAGGCGCCTCAGCCTTCAGATTGACCTTTGAAGGAATTATAGGCGTGCCTTCGATCGCACTGATCTCGCAGTACTTATCGAAACTGTCGCCTGCCTTTTTAAGATTGGCAGCGCTGTCTGAAAGAGCCTCGCTGCAGAGCTTTTTGAAGATATATCTCTCGTTTACGATCGAACCGTAATTCGACTCTGTGCCGAAGAACGCCTCGACTCTCGTGTAATAGTCGCGAATAAACGCAGCGACAAGATTTGTCTTGCCGGTATCGCCGAACGCCATTGCGAGCTGAATATTTAAGAGCGCATCGAAAAAGAGCGACTGCATGCCGGTCTTCATCTTGAGGTCTCTCAGGCCGCAGAGCTGCAGCAGGATGGGCGGCGAATTGAATATCTTGTCGGTCTCGTCAAGAACTCTCTGCTCCATCGGCTCGTTCGGATCGATATCAAACATGTTGATATCGGGAAGCTCGCTGATAAAACGCTTCTCGTCGCGGTCAAGCTTATGGCAGTAAAGCGCAAGCTTTACCAGCACTGTCTGCACGTAAACGTCAAGGAAAGCGTAAATCGACTGCTTCAGCACGGCCTTTACGCCGTCCCAGTAGCCTTCTACTTCGAGCGTCTGACAATACTTGCGTAAGATCTCATAATTGTCGTGCGCTATATTATCCAGTTGTTTGTTTGTGTACGACTGAAACATAACAACTCCTCTCTTGTCATCGAGCCGGCGTATTCCGTCGCGGCTTTCAGAACATCGGCATCCGAATAGATGTCGGCGATCTTGAAGACGAGCTCTCCGCTCTGTCTGGTCCCGAAGAAATCTCCGGGTCCGCGAAGTCTGAGGTCATTCTCTGCAACCTGCATACCGTCGCGGTATTTAACAAGGATATCAAGCCTTTCGTCGATCTCCTTTGAATCTGAACCTTTGATAAAAATACAATAGGACTGGGCGCTTCCTCTGCCCACACGGCCTCTCAGCTGATGGAGCTGCGCCAGACCGAAACGTTCGGCGTTCTCGACCATCATAACCGTAGCGTTCGGTACATTTACGCCTACTTCTACAACGGTAGTAGAAACCAGAACATCGATCTTTCCGCTTGAAAAATCGTTCATTATCGCGTTCTTCTCTGCCGGTTTCATCTTGCCGTGAAGGAACTCGATGTTTACGCTCTCATCTGCGATGGCGGCACGCATCGAATCGGTATAATCGATGACGTTCTCCGCCTCTGTCATCTCGCTCTCTTCCACCATCGGACATATAACATAAGCCTGATGGCCTTCCGCTGCCTGCTTTTTGATGAAATTGTAAGCTGTCGGTCTGTAACCCGTTCCGACCACGCAATTCTTTATCGGAAGCCTGTTCGCGGGCATCTCGTCGATAATCGACAGATCCAGGTCTCCGTACAGTATGATCGCCAGCGACCTGGGTATAGGCGTGGCGCTCATCGCGAGAATATGCGGATGATCGCCCTTTTCCCTGATCGCCTCACGCTGATTTACGCCGAAGCGGTGCTGCTCATCTATCACGGCCAGCGCAAGCTTATCGTATTCAACGGAATCCTGTATCAATGCGTGGGTTCCGACGATCACATCGCACTCATGGGCCTTTATGCTTTCGTGAGCCTTGCGCTTCTGTGCCGCCGTAAGCGCTCCGGTAAGTAGCTCTGTCTTTATGCCGAACGGCGTAAGCTGTTTTGTAAAATCCTCGTAATGCTGCTTCGCAAGAACGTCCGTCGGCGCCATGATGCACGCCTGATAGCCCTGCTTTACGCACGCAAGTATCGCAAGCATGGCAACGACAGTTTTACCCGAACCTACGTCTCCCTGTATCATGCGCGACATCAAAGTGTCGGATGACAGATCGCGGCAGATCTCGGCGTAAACCTTCTTCTGGGCTCCCGTAAGCTTATACGGCAGGCTTGCTATCAGCTGTTCACATGCCGAAAAATCCGTGATCCTGTAATTATTTACCTCGATCTTCCGGTTTTCCTTCATGGTGCGGACCAGAGCGGAAAAACGGACGAATTCGTCAAATGCAAGTCTCTTGTGAGCGTCGATGCAGTTCTCTTTGCTCAGCGGAAAATGGATATTCTGCAGCGCGTCCTTATACCTGATCAGATCGTACTGCTTTCTCGCAGCTGCGGGAAGCGGATCCTCGTCAGCCCTGACCAAAGTCAGTGCTTCCTTCACGAGCTTTAAGAGCAGATTGTTCGTGACTCCCTTTGTGAGCGGATATACCGGCTGCAGTTCGGAAAGCTTGCGGATATATGCTTCACGCGTAAATATAACGGGCTGGGCAAGTATCAGTTCGTTCCTCTTGCGGATCACCCTGCCGCGGAACACAAATCGCATGCCGGTTTTTAACTGGCTCGCTATGAACGGAGTATTGTACCAGACGAGTTTTATCGTACCGGTAGGATCCGAAGCGTTCATCGAAACGATCAGATACCTGGGAGTCTTTACCACCGAAGGTCTTGCGGGAACAATGCTCTCGATTGCGGCTACCGTGCCTTCTCTCAGCTCTGCGATATTCTCCGGAAGTCCGAATATATCATATGCTCTCGGATAATATTCAAGCAGGTCCCGGACTGTGAAGATACCGAGTTTTGCGAGCAGAGCGGCGTTTTTGTCACCTACGCCTTTTAACTCTTTTACGCTGATCTCTGCCGTCATATCCGAAACTCCGTTTCCAAAAGCTCATAAGAATCCATACTACGAATTATTTTAGTATAATTCTGATTAAAATTCAAGTTTTTGTGCAAATGTGAAGAAAGCAGAAGAAAAGTGTTATCTTGGAATGTTTTGCATTCGACGCAAATATGTTAATATGTAGTTTAAAGAAAATGAAAGGCAGACAGGATATGACGACCTTACTTTATGACCGGGACGCTTATATGACCGAATTCACGGCGTCGGCGGTAACTTGCGAACAGACAAAATACAACGGAAAAGAGGCTTATGACATTGTCCTCGACGAGACCGCGTTCTTCCCCGAACAGGGCGGACAGGACTGCGACAGCGGCGTGATACGTGATGCGTGTAAAGGAGAAAACTTTACATCTGTTTTGCATGTCACGATCAAAAACGGTATCATCCATCATATCTGCGACAAGCCTCTTGAGGCCGGATGCCGGGTAAAAGGCGAGATCAATTGGGAACAGCGCTTTGACCGCATGCAGCAGCATTCCGGAGAGCATCTTGTATCAGGCACTGTGCACAGACTCTTCGGCGCGGATAATGTCGGATTCCATTTAAGCGCACGCGAAGTGACTCTCGACTTTAATACTACATTTGAAGAACAGGATCTGGAACTGATCGAAGAAACGGTAAACAGAGCGATTTACGAGAATTTCGAGACACATATCTTCTTCCCTTCCGAGGAAGAGCTGAAAGCTCTTGATTACCGCAGCAAGAAGGAACTTACAGGTCAGGTCCGCATAGTTGAATATCCCGGTTACGATGTGTGCGCGTGCTGCGCTCCTCATGTCAGAAGGACAGGCGAGATCGGAAGCATCCGCATCATAGCGGCCGAACACTTCAAGGGCGGAACCAGAATGTGGATCGAGTGCGGCAGACGCTCTCTGCGTACCGCTCGTGCCCAGCTGAGAGACGCACGTGCGATCTCCCGTATCACATCTGCAAAGATAGGCGATATCGTTCCGGCGGTCGAGAAATTAAATGACGCGCTTAAGGACGCCAGATTCAAGCTGGTCAAATTCGAACGTGACAGCATCATGTCTCTTGTCGCTTCCGCTATGGATCAGCCCAATCCTACGATCTGGCTTGATTCCTGCGATCAGGACAATCTCCGTCTCGGCGTCAATGAACTGGCAGCCGCTTCTGCAGGCTTCTGCGGCGGTTTCAGCGGCAATGACGCTGACGGATATAAATTTATACTCGCATCTTCCGCAAAGGACTGCAGGGCGCTTATAAACGAAATGAAGGCCACATTTGAGATCCGCGGCGGCGGTACCCCCGACATGGTTCAGGGAACGATCCGCGGAATAAGGGATGCAATTGAATCATATCTGTCCAACAAGTAAACTACTGTTTCACAGATAATGAGCGATTCTTCGGCTCAGATAAAAATCATCCACTTTCAGACATGGGGACGGTTCTTATGTCTGA
>CAMZAI010000033.1 GCA_947304065.1 uncultured Clostridia bacterium
TGCAGCCTTACAAGCATCAAGGATGCCCTGTACGGTCTGTGCCTGCTCGTCGGAAACGTATCTCTTATCGTAGAAAATGTAGTAACCGTTATCAGAGGTGATAGGATATCCGTAAAGAGCGTCACCTGCTGCAACAGCTGCAACTGCGCCTTCGTCATTGTTCTCACGAACGAAGTTTGCCGCTGCGTCGCCGAGCTGTGAAACAGCGCCGGCCATGATAAGTCTGGAGAGCTGATCCTGTGCGAAGTTGAACATATCTGCACCGGCCTCAACGTCGGTGATCATCTGTGTAGCCGCATCAGCCTCGGAAACTGCCTCGATGGTAGCTGTAAGAGTAATGTTGTCGGTATTGGTTGCGTTGAAAGCTTCGATCTGAGATCTGGTAAGCTCAACAGCTGCCTCAGGAACCCATACGGTGATGTCGTACTTGTATCCCTCAGAGCTCTTGTTGCCGCTGTCTGAATTGTTGTTGCTGTTAGAATTGTTGTTGTTAGAGCTGTTGTTGCTCTGGCTGTTAGTGTTGTCGCCCGTGTTGGTCTTCTTTGCACATCCTGCAAGAGCCAGAACCATTACGAGTGCCATTACGAGAGCCAGAACTCTTGTAATTTTCTTCATAAAAAACATCCTCCTGATATAATATCTATGATATCGCTCACAATCGGAAAAAACCGACTGGAAACGTTACCAGCGTTCAAATTGTACAAATAAATCACAAAATAGTCAAGTGTTTTTTGCGAAAAACGACAAAAAAGATCTAAAAACATCCATCTTCACCGGAACGAAAACGTTATCGTTTTCAATCCACAACGGAATTTAACAGCGCGTCGTCGATCTTGCCCCATGCTCCGTTTCCGGCACCCGCCGCTTCGACATAAATGCCGACCGCGAGTTCGGAGGTTCCGTCATACTCAAACGACCTGATCATCTCGGTATCCCAGTTGCCGTACGAGGTGATCGTCATAGGCTGTTTGGCGACGATCTCGCCGTTTATCTTCACATAGAGGTAGATATCCGTCTCGCCGCAGTCGCCGCCCATTATCGACATGCCGAACTTGTATTTTCCGGCCGAGAGGCCCTCTACGGTCTGCTCCATCGTGAACTTGACCGAGCTCGTCTTCGAGCTCCAGAAATGCATGTGATAGTCGCCGGTCAGCGAATCGGTGGGCTTGTTCTCGATGTAGAGCTCGTCGGCTCCGCCGATATCGGTAATGACCCACTTTCCGGGCTTGCCCGTCTCAAAGCTGTAATCATCGATGAAATTGAATTCGATCATGTTGACGTAGCAATGCGCGGTCATGCCGTCCGCCTCGCCCGTAACGTCGTATTTGGCGGGCCCGCCGGTGTACATTCTGTTATAATCCGCCTCGGTCACATTCCAGCTGACAGGGATCGCGCTCTTTGAATCGTCGGTAAGGATCGCGTTCACGGTCTCGGGCAGCTCGATCTTGCCCGCCAGATCCACATAAAGGGTCACATCCTCGAGAGCGTCGGCCCTGGGCGTGATCTCGTTGCCGTAGCGCATCAAGTTGAATATCTTAAGAGACTCGAGCGGCTTTCCCTCGGGATCGAAGAATGCCTGATTGTCGACCGCGCAGCCGCCGTAATATTTGCCTGCGTCCTTGGGGTCGTAGGCCGCCGCGTATTTGGTCGCCCAGCCGGAGCCGTACTTTTCCCATTTTTCCGCGTTGGCCTCATAGGAATCGGTTCCTACCGAGATCCATGTTCCTTCCCAGTAGCAGATGCCGATCGCGTTTGTTGTATTGTTTACGAGAGTGTCAACGATGCTCCTGATCGAGCTCGCCTGCCCCTGCACAGTGTAGGGGTATGTCTTGGTCACCGCGCCGCCGTCGGAGATCGTATTGCCGTAGAAATCGGTATCGAGGGGCGTATAGGCGTATGAGGTCTCCAGGACCATGACCTTTTTGTTATAGTCTGTTGCTATCGACGTGAGAACGCTCGCGAGATTGTCAAGGGTTCCGTGCCAGAAGGGATAATACGACGAACCGAACACATCGTAATCTACCGCGTAATAATCCAGTTTCTTTGCGTAATCCTTAAATGACGAGACCTTCTCGGGATTCGCGAAATGCACCGCGACGAGCGCGTCGGGGAATACCTCGCGGGTAGCCTTCGAACCGGCCTGCATCAGATACTGGATGTTCATCCAGGTCTTTTCGCCGCACATTGAGCCGTTCGTCTCGTTTCCGACCTGTACCATGCCGACATCGACTCCGGCGTCCTTCAGCTTGTTCAGGCAGTCGAGCGTGTATTTATACAGCGCCTCGGACTTTGCCTCTATCTCCATGCCAGCCCACTCGAGCGGCACCATCTGTTTGCCGGGATCCGCCCAGAAATCCGAATAATGGAAATCAACAAGCAGTCTCAGTCCGTACTTTGTCGCGCGTTTTCCGATCTCCACCGCGGTATTGATATCACAGTTTCCGCCGCCGTAGCCGTTGCCGTTCGCGTCAAAAGGGTTGTTCCAGACACGCACGCGGATGTAGTTGACGCCGTTGTCCGCAAGGATCTTGAATACGTCATCTTCCTCGCCGGCAAAGTTGTAATACTTCACGCCCGAAGCCTCTTCTGCGAGCACCGCGGAGGAATCCATGCCGAAGATGAAATTGTCGGGAAGGTTCTCAACCTTTTCAACATACAGACTGCTGCCCTCGATCTTCGGGAGCGGCGCGCTCACCGTAACGGGCCTGTCAACCGCGGGTGCGGGAGTTGTCTGTCCGTTGTCGCTCCCTGCGTCCGAAAGTCGGGGATCCGGAGCGTCTGAATGAGGCTCCGCATTGGCGAGTCTGGGATCGCGCTGAGGCTTGCTCTCATCCGTACTTGCAGCGTCCGAACCGTTATCCGTATCGATCTGCCCCGCTGCGCCATTATCGGTCTGCCCGCTGACAGCGCCTGTCGGTGAATCCGTGCCGTTTCCGCTCTTACAGCCGCACAGGGCAAATATCATGCAGCAGACCAGCATGATCGGGATGATCCGTTTTATCGCGAATTTATGTCTTTTCACTGTTTTTACCTCCGATGGTCTTTTCGGTTTTCTATTGCAGGCACTGCTGTTATCCGGCCCGTTATGTCATCTGTTTTCGCCTGCGCAATATTTATTTTCTTGTTGCGCAACCGATTGCTCAACATAACTATATCAAAGTCTTCCGCTCCCGTCAACCAAAATGTGCGCTCCGCAGCTACACCCACTCTTCTTCCCCTAATGTGTGCAGTATCCACGGTAACACTTCTTCCCGCAAAAAGAATTTAGTACACAGGGACGGTTCTTTTGTCCGCCGGAAACAAAAATGACGCGGGCGCCGCAGGGTGTTTTACCGCAAAACGATAAGCTCTTGTTTTGCGGTGAAATATCCCGTTGCCGCCCGCGTCTCTGTTATTTGTTTTGGACAAAAGAACCGTCCCGTAACTATTATCAACCGTGGAACAGTTTCTTATTCTGGTATGCCGGCTCGCTCGTGAGATTCACTCCCAGCTTACGGAAGGTATTCGAATCTACCTGCGACAGGATCACGCTCGTATGCGCTTCGCAGCCCTTGAGTCTCTGCAGCTGCTGCATCGCGATCTCGGCCTTCTCATCCGTTTCGGCGCAGATCGTGAGCGCGATCAGTATCTCATCCGTATGCAGTCTCGGGTTTGTATTGCCGAGGTGATTTACCTTCAGGTCCTGTATGGGCTCGATGATCGAAGGCGCGATCAGATCCACCTCCTGGTCGATGCCGCCGAGCGCCTTCAGAGCGTTCAGCAGAAGTGCTGCCGATGCGCCGAGCAGAGGAGTGGTCTTGCCTGTAACGATCCTGCCGTCGGGAAGGATCATCGCTGCAGCGGGAGCGCCCGTCTCGGCCGCCTTCTTGTTCGCCGCCGCGATAACGGGACGCGAGTCGATCGTTACGCCCGCCTGCTTCATGATCATCTCGATCTTCATGACCTCTTCGGGCTTTGCATTGCCCTGAAGAGCCTGACAGAGGGTGTTGTAGTAACGTCTGATGATCTCGTTGTGCGCCGCGGCGCGTACGATGTCATCGTCGAAAATGCAGTTTCCTGCCATGTTAACGCCCATATCCGTGGGCGACTTATACGGAGATTCCCCGAGAATGGTCTCGAACATCGCGTTCAGTACCGGGAAGACTTCTACGTCGCGGTTGTAGTTTACCGTGGTCTTTCCGTACGCTTCGAGATGGAAGGGGTCGATCATATTGACGTCGTTCAGATCGGCAGTGGCCGCTTCGTACGCCAGATTGACGGGATGCTTTAAAGGAAGATTCCAGATGGGGAAGGTTTCGAACTTGGCGTATCCGGCCTTGATCCCGCGCTTGTTCTCGTGATAGAGCTGGGAAAGACAGGTCGCCATTTTTCCGCTGCCGGGACCCGGTGCGGTGACTACGACAAGCGGTCTCTCGGTCTCGATATAATCGTTCCTGCCGAAGCCCTCGTCGCTGACGATAAGAGGAATATTTGCCGGATAACCCGGAATGATGTAGTGCCTGTATACACGAAGTCCGAGAGCCTCGAGCTTCTTCTGGTAAGCCTCCGCGCTCGGCTGACCGGCGAAATGAGTCAGTACCACGCTGCCCACGTACAGGCCGTAGCCCCTGAACGCGTCGATAAGTCTCAAAACGTCCATGTCGTAGGTGATTCCGAGATCTCCTCTCACCTTCGACTTTTCTATGTCGCCGGAGTTGATGACGATAACTATCTCCGCGTCGTCCTTCATCTTCGCGAGCATCCTGATCTTACTGTCAGGCTCAAAGCCCGGAAGCACGCGCGACGCGTGGAAATCGTCGAAGAGCTTTCCTCCGAACTCCAGATAAAGCTTGCCGCCGAAGCTTCCTATTCTTTCCAGAATGTGCTCCGACTGCATCTTCAGGTATTTGTCATTGTCAAAACCTACACGGCTCATACTCTTTGCCTTCCTTTTCCCGTTCTTACGAAGTGTGTCACGGATCATTCAGACCCATCTTATATGATTATATGAAACTCACTCACCGAATTCAACATGACTTTAGTATTTTTTGTCGCGGTCTTTCTGCGCTGTTTTGCTTGCATTATCGCATGGTTTGAATTATAGTGTAGTTGGTTAAAAATCGGCATTTACAGTTTTGGGGCGTTTCGTACCCTAAGGAGTATCTGACATCACTATGGACATTTTCTCTTACTTCATGCTGTTCGGCGGTATCGGCCTTTTCCTTTTCGGAATGAAATATCTCGGGTCATCGCTCGAGCGCATGGCAGGCTCTAAGCTTGAAAAAACTCTCGAAAAACTCACAAACAACCGCCTCAAGGGCGTTCTTCTCGGTATCTTCGTGACCGGAGCCATACAGAGCTCATCTGCGACCACGATCATGCTGGTCGGTTTCGTTAACGCCGGCATCATGAGTCTCGCGCAGACGATCCCCGTTCTTCTCGGCGCCAACATCGGTACGACCATCACCGGTCAGATCCTGCGTCTGGCAGATATCTCCGGTTCCGGCAGCACACTGCTGAGTCTTATCAAACCCTCATCCTTTGCTCCTCTGCTGATCGGCATCTCCGCATTCATCATGCTCATGAGCAAAAAGAAAAAGGCCAACAACATCGCGGCCTGTCTTATGGGCTTCGGCATACTGTTCTTCGGCATGACGACCATGGAGACCGCGCTCGAGCCGCTGTCCGGCTCCGAGAGCTTCGGCCGTCTGTTCACCACATTCTCCAATCCGTTTGTCGGACTGTTCCTCGGTCTGCTGCTCGCATCGATACTTCAGAGTTCTTCGGCTGCGGTCGGTATCCTGCAGACCATAGCCGCCGCTACCGGCACCGTATCCTTCGCGGTCGCGGCTCCCATGATCATCGGTATCAGCATCGGTAAGATCACTCCCATCGTGCTGGCCAGCATCGGGATCAAACGCGAGGCGCAGCAGGTAACGCTTTCGCAGCTGATCATCAGCGTCGTTGGCGGATTTGCCGGCATGGCTGTACTCTACCTGGTTCTCGCTCCGCTAGGCATACTCAGCTGGGACAAGCTCATGACACGCGGAAGCATAGCGAACCTGAACACCATCTACAACATAGCCATCTCGATCATCTTCGTACCGTTCTGTGTCGGCGTGGCCAATCTGTCCAAACGGATCCTGCCCGACGAGGCGCCGTCCAAGATGGACGAGTCGCTGATGGCTCTCAACGACATGCTGTTGAATACTCCCACCGTTGCGCTCGATCAGTGCACGCGTGTGATCAATAACATGGGTTCTACCGCTGTAGAGAATTACGGTCTCTGCATACAGATGCTCGATCATTACGATGAGCACACCATCGAAGACATCAATGAAAACGAGGCATTCCTTGACAAAGCCGAGACTAAGCTGAGCGACTACATGGTCAAGGTCACCGGCTGCAATCTCCAGTCAGAGGAGCGTAAAGAAGCCACTAAGATCATGCATTCGATCATGGACTTCGAGCGAATCGGCGATCACTGCGTAAAGCTCTCGGATGTGGCCGCATACAATATCTCAAACGACATCGTTTTCACCGATAACGCAAAGCGCGAGCTGGTCCTCGTCGCCGACGCGGTCAATGAGATACTCACCACGACCGTCAGCTCCTTTGAACAGGATGACGACAGCGAGGCACTCAAGGTCGAGCCTCTCGAAGAGCTGATCTCCGCGATGTGCGAGAGCGTCAAGGAAAACCACGTGGCGCGCCTCCAGGCCGGCATCTGTACCGTACAGAGCGGCATTTCCCTGGTAGAATGTCTCACGAGTTTTGAGCGTATCGCGGCATATTGCTCGAACATCGCGCTGCATGTCATCGAGAAACACACCTCCGGCTCCGGCTTCGATATGCACGGCTACGCTAAGGAGATGCATGTATCGAGTGAGGTTTACCAGAATTATTACTACGAATACTCGAAGAAATATATGCTTCCGCTCGAAGACCTGAGCAACGAGCAAGGAATCGACTAAAGAACGAAAAGAGTCTTAACAGACAAGGGGACGGAAGAACCGTCCCCTTATCTTTCACATCTTTGGCTCATTCAATTCCTTTAACTATCACGAACTCATAGTCCTCATCCGCGGCCTTCTCGATCTCCTGCATGCCGTATTCCACATCAAAGGTCTCGATCCTCATGCGTACGGCGGCATCGACCTCGCGGATCTTGCCGTTGTCCTCGAGATTGCCTGCCTTGCGTCCGGCAAGTCTCGCAGGTGCCAGGATGATGCGTGTCTCGGGCTTCTCACCGCGGGCGACAGCCTCCTCGTAGCGGCGTTTCTCCGAGAGCAGCACCTCCGCGAGCAGTTCGGGCTTTGAGAATGTCGAATCGAGGATCAGATTGTAGTTTGAGAGTTTAAAATAATCGATCCCGTAGATGTCCTTGTAGCGCCTGTCCTCATTATGGGCCCGCGCGATCAGCTGCTCCTTCGCGTCCTCCTGTGACTTATAGGCCTCGGTATCTCCGCGGTCGTCATTGAACACGCGGCGCGCGGCCTCATCGATATCGACGGAGAGGAATACCTTGAACGTATCTACCGCAAAATGCCATGCCAGCCTCGAGTCAAAGAAAAGGTCCTCCTTGCGCTCAATCGATACCTGACGCACCCTGTCGTCGATCAGATGGTCGAAGGAATTGTCCTTTTCCATCAGCTGGTTCATCTCCAGCACGGACAGTCCGCGCTCCGCCGCAAATTCGCGGATCACCTTTCCGGTCGAATAGATCTCGTATCCGTACTTATTCGCGAATATCTTACTGATCGTAGACTTTCCGCTTCCCAGATTTCCCGTAAGTGTAATATGCATCTTTTCCTCCTATTCGGCTGCCGGCTGACAGCCGATTCTAACAGTTTTTTATATCTGTCTGCAGATCAATACAGCTTCATGATCTCGTCGATCACATGACCGGTTGCCTTCTCAACCGTGCCCTCTTTGAAAGGATTCAGCAGATTGCCGATATTCAGCAGATCGAAGTAGCCCTTTGTTCCGCCCGCTCTGCAGAGGTTCAGATAATCGGCCCATGCCTTAGTCCTGTCCTCCTTCATGCGTCCGTAGTACTGGAACGCGCAGATCTGTGCCAGCGCATATTCGATGTAGTAGAACGGATAGAGGAAAATGTGCTGTTTCTGCATCCAGAAACCGCCCTCCTCGAGGAACTTATTCCCATCATAGTCACGCCAGGGCATGTATTTCTTCTCGATCTCGCGCCATACGCCCCTGCGCTCCATGGCGTCCATTCCGGGCTTTGCGTAAACCCTGTGCTGGAACTCGTCCACGCTTACCAGATAAGGTATAACCTCGATCGCGCCGATCAGATGTGACGTCCTGTATTTATCGGCATTAGGTCCGAAGAACGACTCCATCCAAGGATAAGCGAAATGCTCCATTGACATGGAATGCACTTCATTGATCTCCGCGGTCGATCCGCACAGATCGCTGATCGGGATGCTGCGCATCGCCAGATAACCCTGGAACGCATGACCTGCCTCATGTGTAAGTACGTCTACGTCTGCTGAGGTTCCGTTGAAATTGGAGAAAATGAACGGCGCCTTGTAAGTCTCAAACGCGGTCATATAGCCGCCCATATGCTTGCCGGGACGAGTCTCGAGATCAAAGAGACGGTACTCCTTCATAAAATCAAAGAACTCGCCGGTCTCGGGGCTCATGGCTCTGTACATGTTCTGAGCCTTATCCACAAGCTCCTGGGTGGTACCGATGGGATTCGCATTGCCCTCCGGGAATTTCAGCGCCTCGTCATAGTATCTGAGCTTATCAAGACCCAGTCTTACGCGCTGCTTCTCGCGGATCTTCGCCACTGCGGGAGTCACGATATCACGGATCTGGTCGCGGAATCTGGCGGCGTCCTCCTGCGTGTAATCAAAGCGCCTGCGCGCGATATAAGCCATCTCGGTATATGTGGGGAAGCCCATCTTCTTTGCCGACTCGTCTCTAAGTGCCACAAGCTTCGAATACTGCTCATCAAGCTTCGGGCTGATCTGCTCATACAGGGCAGCCCATGCCTCGAACGCTGCCTTTCTCTCTGCGCGATCCGTGCTCTCCATAAACTTCAGCAGTCCGTAGAAATTGCGCTTCTCACCCTTGAATTCGATATTCGCCTGAGCCGCAGTCTTCGAATATTCCTGGGTCAGCTTGCCCTGCTCCACGATCTCGGGAACGATCCTCTCGTCCGAAGTCAGAAGCTCCGCATCCAGCAGCTTAAAGAGCTGCTTGCCGTATTCTTTTTCAAAATCCGCTCTGAACGCCGATTTTGTCAGCGCCTTATTCCATGCGGTCTGCAGCGGGATCAGCTTCGCAGTCTCCTCCTGCAGCCATTCAACCTCTTTGTCGTAGAACTCGTCCGTGGTATCCATCGTATTGCGTACCGATGCGATGGAATACAGGGTAAACAGCTCCGAACCCTTCTCCTGAACCTCAAAAAAAGCCTCGCGTACCTCCGCGTAGCTCTTAGCGTTTAAAACCTTTTCCGTAGCCGCAGAAAAAGCCTGCTTCATACTCTCGATGTCCGGCCTTGTATAAGGCATATCACTGAATTTAACCATAGAGTCCTCCCTTGTTAATGATTCTTTGCCAACATGATACCACGAATATACCGCGGCTTCAACGAAACATTTCCAAAAATAATCACTATCCGCATTCGGAAATGACTCATTCAAAAATCGATTTACAAGCAGGTCCGGGATTGTTAAAATATGTTTTGTATTATTTCTGCCGAAGCAGTTCACGGCGGATCAGAAACAGGGGAATCGCACAGAATGGTATATACACTCACTTTCAGTCCATCAATAGATTACGTAATGGAGATAAAGCAGCTCACTCCGGGTGAGATGAACAGGGCGCAGGCCACGCACATCTATCCCGGCGGCAAGGGCATAAATGTCTCCGCAGTACTTCATTCTATGGGTGTAGAAAATATCATCCTGGGCTTTATCGCCGGCTTCACCGGCAACGAGATAGAAAATATCCTGAACAGGCACGGCCACAAAACGGATTTCATCCGCTTAAAGAACGGCCTTTCGCGTATCAATGTCAAGGTGCTGGCTTCGGAATCCACCGAACTGAACGCACCCGCTCCCGCCATTCGCAAGGATGACTTAAAGCAGCTCAACGACCGTCTGCAGGCTCTGAAAGAAGGGGATACTCTGGTCATTTCCGGCTCCGTGCCCTCAGGTCTTCCCGACTATACCTACCGTGTGATCCTGGACAGCATGAAAGACCGGAATATCACTACAGTTGTAGACACCACAGGCCCGCTCCTGCTTTCCGCACTGGAGAGCCATCCTTTCCTGATAAAGCCGAACCGTGAGGAGCTCGGAGAACTCTTCAGCACGAAGAATATAAGCATGAATGACGCCGAAAAATATGCGCACACCCTTCAGGATAAGGGCGCGCGCAATGTTCTGATCTCTCTTGACAGAGAAGGCGCTATGCTGTTGTGCGAGGACGGTACGCTTCTTACACGCGAGGCTCCCAGCGGAAATGTCGTAAATCCCGTAGGCGCCGGCGACGCCATGCTCGCAGGCTTTATCTACGGCTGGCTGGAGACCGGCACATACGAAGACGCCTTAAAGACCGCAGTCTGCGCAGGCAGCGCATCGGCGTTTTCGTCGGGTCTGCCCTCAAAGGACGATATCATGTCGCTCAGACGACTTATGAAGGACTGATCATCAGTCCTTTTTATATCTTTATTATTCTTTCGCAAAGCTGCTTTGCTTCGTCCTCGTCATGGGTCACGAGGATCAGCCGTGAAGTGCCGATCTTATCCTCCACATAGCCCATGACTTCTTTTTTGAGTTCTTCATCCAGTCCCTTGAAGGGTTCGTCGAGTATGACCGTATCCGCCTCTGCCATCATGGCGCGAATTATAGCGACACGGCGCTTCATGCCGCCGCTAAACTGCGATACCGGCTTGGTGAGCTCCTCTGCGCTGTCGGTTCCGATCCCGACGCTTTTCAGTTCTTCGACGATCGCTTCCGGCGGAACATCTTTTTCCAGCACCAGCCTGATATTCTCGGGTGCACTGCTGTGCTCGATCAGTCTGTTCTCCTGAAATACGCAGGCAAACCGGCCGTCTTCGGTGCCGGTGATCTCACCACCGTCAGGCTTTTCCAGGCCCATGATCATTCTAAGGAGCGTAGTCTTTCCCGATCCCGAAGGTCCCATTACGGCCACGGCCTCACCGTCCTTAAAAGTCTCGGTAAAACCATCGAATACGATCGTTTCGCCGTATCTCTTATATATATTCTCTAACCGAATGTCACCCATCATGATCTCCGTTCTGCGTCTCTGACCGATCTGTTCCCCGGCGGTCCGCGCCTGCCGTGTCATCCCACCGCTGCCCTCAGCAGCCTCATGACGATCTTCTCAAACGCCACGCTCACCAGCACTATGACCGCCGTCCATGCGAACAGTTCATCCGTCAGCAGATAAAGCTTCGCATCATAGAGCCTCGTGCCGATCGCGTTCGGCGAAAGACCGATGACCTCTGCCGCGACTCCCGACTTCCATGAGAAGCCCAGTGCGATATTTACGGCGGAGACAAAATGCGGCTTCACCGCGGGAATGTAAATGTATTTCAGCTTTTTCGCATTGTTCAGCCTGAAAACCTGCGCCATCTCCAGCAACTTCGGATCGGTGCCTTCAATACCCGCGAGCACATTCGTGTAGATCACGGGGAGCACCATCAGAAATGAGATAACTGCGGGCAGCTGCCTCGAGTTGATCCAGAGCAGGACCAGTATGATAAATGACGCCACGGGGACCGCCTTGATCAGCTTCATCAGCGGAGAAAACAGATATTTTATCGGCACAAACCTGTAAGATGCTGCTGCCAGAAACGTGCCCAGTATGACCGCGCACAGGAATCCGAATACTATATGCAGAAACGAGTTTCCGACCGTTTTCCAAAAGGTAAGTGTCGGGATCAGCCGGAACAGTGCTTTAAGCGCGTCAAGTGGACCGGGCAGAATGACCCTGCTGCCGGTCGCCACGCTCAATACCTGCCATACAAGCAGCCAGAATATGACCGCTGCGGCGGTATATATTGCCTTTTTTGTCTTGCTATCCATGTGATTCATAAAAATCGTACCTGTCCCGATTCCCGGTCATCCGGGATATAAGTTTATTACATCACAACCCGGTCGTGCATACTAGACGGCTGCATCACTGCTCCCGCTCTATCGCGTCCCAGACCTTGTAATTTATCTTGATGACCGTCTCGGCCTCCCACGCGGAATATTTCTCTTCGAACAGAGCCTTTTGCCTGCTCTCGATGATCCTGATCCTCGCCGCGTTCGTGGTCTCCTCGTCGGTATGTACCACGCAGTCCAGGATAAAATACGCGTCCTCGGTCTCGTACAGGCCACTGATCTCGCCCTCCCGGAGCGAATATGCCTTATCCGGAATGTCATCCGGCAGCTTCTCCTTCAGCTCCGCGTAATCCGCAACCAGCTCGACCACGCTGTAGCGGTCGTCGTTGATCTCTGCCAGCCGTGTGATATCGGTGTTCGCGATCGCAGCGGCCAGGTATTCTTCGGCGCCGGCTTTGATCCCTGCGAGCTCTTCATCCGTATAGAAAATTGCTTCTTCGTCATCATTCTCATAGTACTTGAGCACCGAGATGTACTCAAGCACCATGTGCCTTACTTCTTCGTCGGGGATATTTGTATCGATGTTCAGCGTCAGGTTCTCGTAGACCTTCATTGCGAGCACATTGTCGGTGTAGATCGCTTTTACGATGTCCTGCGTGATCCCGTACTTGTTCTTCATCTCAGAACTGAGGCTGCTCATGAATTCATCGGTCTGGAGATTGATGTTGAGCTGATCGTCCTCGTTGATCGTGATCCCGAGCTCCTGCGCCCTCGCGCGGACGATCTTGATATAGATTATCTGCTCCATGATGTCGTTCTTTACAGCATCCCACATCGTTTTTCCTTCGGTGTCCACCTTAAAATCCCAGATGTCCTTTCCGTACATAGCCTCGATGTCGGCGATCTGCCTGAGCGCGTAAAGATACCACTCCGTAAGGCTTACCCGCACGTCCGACACCGTAAATACGGTATCGTCCAGAAAGCTCGTGGTAAGCTCCGAAATGTCTCCCTGTCCTTTATCATCCTTTTCGCGGCTGCAGCCTCCCGCAAACAGCGCGGTCATCATGACCGCCGCGCACAGCATTGCCGCCGCGAGTCTGCGCCAATCAAAAAACTGTCTCATATCAAACTCGTCCCAAATATTTATTTGCTTTCTTTATCGCTCCCACCCGAAGGAAGCACTATCTCTCCCATCGCGTCGACCAGTCCGCTCAGCTGCGCAAATATCTGCGCTGCGGGCAGCACGTCGCGGTTCTTGCCTCTCTCGTCCTCGAGCTTGAATGTGAAATACGGATTCTTGCCCGGCACGAGCCGCAGGCGGTTCCCGAACTTCGCGATGAGTTCCGGTATGCGCGCCACATCGAGCTTTGCCTTCTCGTACATGTTCAGGCGCACATCCAGCCTCTTCTGTGTGAGTCCGGTCACAAATACATTATGTGCGCGGCTCTTTAAGAGCGCGATCGAAAGCAGATTGTCCACCGCCTTCGGAATGTCTCCGTACCTGTCGGTGAGCTCCTCCTGCATGTCGACCAGCATCTCATTGCTGTCGATATTCGCGATCCTCTTGTACATATCGAGCTTCTGCAGCTCGTTTTTAATATACGTGGACGGGATGTACGCGTCAATATCCATATCGATCGTCGTATCCCAGATCTCGAGCTCTTTATCCCCGAGCTTCAGCGCACTCACCGCTTCGTTCAGCAGCTTGCAGTAGAGATCGTAGCCCACAGCGGACATCTGTCCCGACTGCTCCGCGCCTAAGAGATTGCCCGCGCCTCTGATCTCGAGGTCGCGCATCGCGATCTTGAAGCCGCTTCCGAGCTCGGTAAACTGCCTGATCGCGGAAAGACGCTGTTCCGCGACTTCCTTCAGGACCTTGTCCCGCTTGTACATCAAAAAGGCGTACGCGGTCCTCGCGGATCTGCCCACACGGCCCCTCAGCTGATATAGCTGGGAAAGACCGAGCCGGTCCGCGTCGTCTATGATTATCGTATTTACGTTGGAAATATCAAGTCCGGTCTCAATGATCGTGGTGGATACGAGCACGTCGATCTCGCCGTTGATAAAGCCCATCATGATCTTCTCGAGCTCGCGCTCGCTCATCTGTCCGTGCGCGTACACTATCCTCGCTTCGGGCAAAAGCTTCTGCAGGGTCGCCGTCATCTCGGAGATGCCGTTTACCCTGTTGAATACGTAGTAGACCTGACCTCCGCGCGCGAGTTCCCTGTTGACCGCCTCACGGATGATCTCGTCGTTGTGCTCCATGACAAAGGTCTGTATCGGAAGCCTGTCTACGGGCGGCTCGTCGAGCACGCTCATGTCCCTGATGCCGATAAGGCTCATGTGCAGCGTCCGCGGGATGGGCGTCGCGGTCAATGTCAGCACATCAACGTCATCCTTTAGCTGCTTTATCTTCTCTTTATGCGTAACTCCGAAGCGCTGCTCCTCGTCGACAATGAGCAGGCCGAGGTCTTTGAATTTGACATCCTTCGAGAGAAGTCTGTGTGTGCCGATGATAATATCGAGCTGCCCGGTCCGAAGATCGTTCAGCGCACGCTTTTGTTCCGCAGGTGTCCTGAAGCGTGAGAGCATTTCGACCTTTACGGGATAACCCGCCATTCTGAGCGCAAAGGTATTGTAATGCTGCTGCGCGAGTATGGTCGTAGGCACGAGGAACGCCACCTGCTTGCCGTCCATGGCCGCCTTGAAGGCCGCGCGGATCGCGATCTCGGTCTTGCCGTAGCCGACGTCGCCGCAGATCAGACGGTCCATGATCTTCGTCGATTCCATGTCGCGCTTGGTATCCTCGATGGCCTTAAGCTGGTCGTCTGTCTCCTCGAACGGGAAGGTCTCCTCGAACTCCGTCTGCCATGTGGTATCGCGTCCGAATCTAAAGCCGGGCTTGGCCTGTCTCGCGGCGTAGAGCTTCACGAGGCTGTCAGCGATATCGCGTACGGCGCCCCTGACCTTGGTCTTCGTATTCTTCCATTCGGTCGAATCGAGCTTGTTGATCTTGGGCGTCTTGCCCTCGGGTCCGGAGTATTTCTGGACAGCATCCATCGCGGTCGCCAGGACGTAGAGCGTCCCGCCGCCGGCGTATTCGATCTTTATGTAATCCTTTATGACGTGGTCGACTTCTATCTTCTCGATACCACGGTAAATGCCTATTCCGTAATTCTCATGAACAACGTAGTCGCCGCTCTCGAGCTTCGTAAAGTCAGCGATCTTCGTGCCTTCGTAAAGCTTCGGCTTGTGCGGCTTCTTTTTCTGTCTGCCGAAGATATCGCTCTCACAGACAACGGCGAATTTGAGCAGCGGATATTCAAAGCCGCGGGAAACGGCGCCCGAAGCGACCTTTATCTCGCCCTCCTGCACGAGGCGGCTCTCGTCCTCGCTGTAAAACGCGTTCAGGTCGTAATCGCAGAGGTCCTGCACGAGGCGCTGCGCACGCGATCTCGACGCCGTGAGCAGTATCACGCGGTACTTCTTTTTCTTCCAGTCGGTGAACTCCTTGACCAGCAGCTCAAAATCGCTGTTGTAGGAGCTGACCGAACGAACGGTGACGCCGCAGGAAGACTGCGCGGGGATCAGAGAAAACTTGTATTCCATCGCGCTCAGCATAATGACCGGCGCGGACTCGAGCTTCGCAAACAACTGCGAAGAAGCGAATACCGCGTTGACCTGGCCGGGGAGGATATAACCGCCCTCCAGCCTGCCCTGCATGCTCATTTGGAACTCGGTATCGACCGCCTCCGCGGTCTCCGCGACTCTTGCGGGCTCATCGAGGAAAATGAACGAATCCCCGTCGGTAAAATAATCGAAGAACGATACCGTTTTGTCGGTGAAATAATCTATGTAGCTCTCGAGAGAAGCCTTGCTCTTTAAGTATTCGAGATTCTCCTTGAAGGCCTCGACCGCTTTTAATGCGCGGGAGGCTTCCTCGGTCTTCATCTTCTTTCTGAGCGCCGCGATGTACTTCTTTGCCTCCGCGTCGAGCTTCGAAATACCTGCCGCGATATCCTCTTCGTCGAGCACGATCTCGGTCGCAGGGAATATATCGAAAGCTCCCGCATTCTCTATCGAACGCTGTCCCGAAGGATCGAATATCCTGATCGAATCGATCTCATCTCCCCAGAGCTCGATACGGTACGGCGCTTCCTCCGCGAGCGGATATACGTCGATGATACCGCCTCTGATCGCGAATTCTCCGGGATTCTCGACGAGCGCTGTACGCTCATAACCGATCCTCACGAGCTTCTTCGCGAGTTCCTCGGGATCGAGCGTGTCGTCCGGATCGATATGTATTACGTCTTTCAGCAGTTCCTCGGGCGGCATGATCTTGTCCATGCCTGCGTGGAAACCCGCGACCACCGTCACCGGCTCGCCCGAAGCCAGCCGCTTTAAGCACTTCATCCTCTCCCTTACGATCGCGTCTCCGTGCACGTCGGCGCTGTAGAAGATGATGTCCTTTGAAGGATAAAAAAGCACATTTTTATCGTACATCTGCAGGTCGGCCGCAAGCTCCCGCGCCTTTATCTCGTTGTCGGTGATGACGAGGCGCTTCGTCCTGCGCTCTGACGCAGCCGCGATAAGATGTGCCTTCTGTGAATCCGTACAGCCGGTTACCCTGATCGGAAGCTTATTTCTGTCCAGGCTCTCCCAGAACCGAAGCAGCTCTTTGTAATCGGCCAAAGGTTGTGTAAATGAATTCATTCGCTTTCCTTTTTCTTGTTGTAGAGGTTCATAGCCCGGTCCATGCCGTCGGTTACAATTGTCTCACAGGCCTTCGCCGCTTCAGCGATAGCTTCCCTGATGAGAGGCTCCTCGTCCTTCGGGACTCTTCCGAGCACGTAATCGGCCAGATCCCAGCCTTCGGGCTTTGCCCCGACGCCGATCTTTATGCGGTCAAAAACATCCGTCCCGAGATGCGCGATAACCGATTTAATGCCGTTGTGACCGCCCGCGCTGCCCTTTTTCCTGAGGCGCAGCTGTCCGGGCTCAAGGCTCACGTCGTCATAGATCACGATAATGTCCTCGTTGGTGGCCTTGAAAAAGTCGAGAACCGCCCTTACGCACTCGCCGCTCAGGTTCATGTATGTTTGCGGCTGTACCAGGATAACCTTCTCGCCGCCTATATATCCGAAACCGCAGAGTCCCTTAAAACGCCTGGTATCCAGTCTGATGCCAAGCGTGTCCGAGAGCCTCGTTACGGTGTCAAATCCCATGTTGTGCCGGGTTCCGGCGTAATCCCTGCCGTAATTCCCCAGTCCGAAAATAATCTTCACTTCT